>NZ_AJRG02000020.1:0-33243 GCF_000298715.2 Streptococcus sp. GMD5S | reverse complement strand
TGTTTAGCTTGGGTGGAAAAATTTGAGAAACATAAAGAAATAGTAAATTTACCAGATATTAAAGGTATTGATTTTGTCACATTATTAAAAAAAGTTCGAATTAGTTTTAAATTATATTCAGATAAAAGAGTTCTAAGAGCTTTTAAAATGCTAAATAATAGTGCAGAAAAACGAAAAAAAATATTAGAAACCGATTATAATTTTTTCCAGAAATTTGTCATTAGTATTGTTGGTCAAAAAGATTTAGGAGTATTTACGATTGACGATATTCCCTATGGAAACACCAGCCAGTTAAGTATTTATCTAGAAGAAATATTTGTCCAGAATAATTTTGATACTCTAAATAATTGGATGTTAAATAATAGGGAGTTTCTTATTGAATATTCTAGAACTTTAACAACATTTATTAATTCTATTACGATAGAATTTGAAGAAAAATTCTCAATTGATCCAACTTTGAAAATTAATGTCACTAGTTATAAGTTAAGTCATATGGATAAATTTTTGATGGATACAAAAAGGCGTAATATCTTACTGGGGGAAGTGTCTCTGGAAGTTCAATTGCAGTTATTTAATGTTTTATGTCAAAATAATTTCATAAATATTTTGGTTCCTGAAATATTTATGAAAACAGGTGGTTTATTATATCGTTTAAAGTTACAAACTTATTTAGTTAGTGTCAATACTATAAAAAAATTTTATAAGAAATTTTCAAAACTTTTAAATCCTTGTTTAGAGAAAAATATAGAAGAAATTATTGAATGTAAGGAAAAATTATTTTTGGAGAATACTCAATTTAGAAACAACATTTTTCACTATTCTCTCACAGGAATTTCTAGTAAAAATTTTTTAGGATACAAATATTATTTCAGAGCAGTTGTTGAGAGTTATGTAGAAATGAGTTTTGATGATTTTATAAAAATGATTGATGAAGAAACAGAGAAAATTAATGCAATTATTGAAAAAATAATAAATTTTAGGTAGAGGAGAAAAAATCATGGCAGATACTATTCTAATTCTGGGCAATGGCTTTGATATTGCAATGGGGCGAAAAACAAAATATACCGATTTTATTGAGTTTGAAAAACAATTATTTTCTAATCCAGATGAAGAATTGTTAGAGTTTCTAAAAGTTAAAAATATAAGGACTGAGAAATACAAAGATAATTTGTATTTAAAATTTATTAATGAGAATAAAGGTACTCTTGGGGATAATTGGTTTAATCTTGAAATCATGATTTCTCAACTTGCAGATGCGATAATGTATTTTAAAGAGAATATGCAATTGCTTTATGATTTATCAGCTATACATCCAGTTAGGAAAAGTAACGATATATTGAAAAAAGAAACTAATTTCAGTGCAAAATACTTTATTGCAAACATATTTGCCCCATTTTATCAAGAGTATGAGTGGAAGTTGTTAGATAGAGATTTTGTATTGAACAAACTAAACTATATCTTTATCGAACAGTTAAATTTATTAACAGAACTGCTAGAAATCTATCTGTCATATTTAGATTATTTAGATTTTGAAGTTCAAGGGATTAACCCCAAGCCAACAGCCTTGGATTCGGTACCTAATTTATCACATACCTATGTTTTAAATTTTAATTATACCAACACGTCAGCTTATCTATTTGGAACTGTTGAAGAAAGAACTCATTTCATACATGGGCGAATTGATTTAGATAGAAAGTTTAATGCCATGGTTTTTGGAATTGAGGATAAAGAAAATGACGTTAACAGTGATTTGATACCTTATCAGAAATATTATCAACGAGTTGTTAAGGAAACTGGAAATTATTATGAAACTTTTTTCGACCCAACTTTAGAATTCACAGAAGATGAGTTATGTATGCCTTATTCTTCGTCTAAAAATATAATCATATTTGGTCATTCAGTAGATCCTTTAGATAAAGAGATTTTTCAAAAATGTTTTGAATTATCAAAGAAAGGTGAGTATCCTTATCGATTTGTTTTCACTTATGTTAATGAACCAGCTAAACGTTCAATTATTAAGAATCTCGCAATCATCCTTGGTAAAGAAAAATTGATAGAGTTAACAGGAAAACGTAATATTGTATTTATAAAGAGTGATGATAAGGATGGTATGAAAGAAGTTCTACTACCTTAATAAAGTTAAGAATAGTTTATAGCCCACTCGCTCTAGTCAGGTCGAGTGGTTTTTCTTGAAATATGATAAAATAGAAAAGATAATACATTTTTGAAAGAGTTTTAGATACAATTTTGTTTCCATATTTCCTGGAAACTGATAGAAAGTAAGGAGAAAGATGGAAACTAACCAAAAATCCCATTGTCAGCAACTCTGGGCTAGAAATAAATACCTCGTTTTGAGCCATTCCAGCAATATTTACAATGAGATTCGCCAATATCTCAAGAATGAAGTGGTGGAGCTGAGTCATGTTCAAGAACTGATTGACCGTGCCTGTCAAATCCCAGAACATAGGGGTCAAGTTTGCAATGCCTTCCAGCATATATGGGGCTATTTCAAAAAGAAAGCGACAGATGCTGAGCGCAAGGACTATATGCTCTTGCTGGATCGCTACCGTTTTGGTCAGGTTTCCAAGGAAGACTTGATTGCTAAGACTCGAGTGTTGCTTGATCGCTATCCAAATACCTACTTGCAACATTCGACTTTACTGAAAGGAGACTCTCATGAGACTTTGGCATGAGGCTTTGATTTCACAACTTCCCCGTCCGCAGCTTTTGGGGCAACATCGAGAGTGCTGTGCTCTTCGTGGCAATGGCTGGGGCAGAAAGCATGCGACGGTGGACTATGTCTTTACCCACTCGCCTTATCGTCTCTATGCCTATCATCGCTTGATCATGGAGGAGATGGCAATCCGTGGCTACAATGTCAGTCCAGAGTGGCTGGATAAGAACTACCGTGGCAAGACCTGCCCTTCTTATCAAGACTTAGCAGAGGAGAAACTAGGCAAGACCATCTATAGTGAACATGATGCAGAATACTATGAGGAGTGTTTAGCTAATCTCCGAGAGAAAGGCATTGAGCTGGAGTAAGAGTCAGGATTAGCTCCATATTATAACTCTTCTCGTAATTTTTTTGAATAATAAATATGAGACCTTTAGAATGATTCTAAGGTCTTCTTTTTAAGAGTATTAGGATTTACTTTTAATAACTTTTAAGTTATAATTTGTTTCAAAAGCCAAGCGTGAACTGAAGGACTTAAAAGAAAGAGGGTTAAGTGATGAAAAATAGTGCCATTGGAAGTAATTGGAAAGATGTCCGAACAGAACTCTTTACCAAAGAGGAAATCCTTGAAAGTGATATGCGAGTGGCTATCATGAGTGAGTTGATTGAAGCTAGACATGAGCAAGGTATCAGTCAGAAAAAGCTAGAAGAACTTAGTGGAGTGAGCCAGCCTGTGATTGCTAGGATGGAGACAGGCAAGACCAGTCCTCAGTTGGATACGGTCTTAAGAGTCTTAGCCAGTTTAGGAAAGACACTAGCAGTCGTTCCACTTGAACAGGGGAAAGTTGATTAAACTGACCTATAGTCTTTTCTAATAGCAAGCCATAGTCACTGATGCGAATCGTCAATAGCTCGTTTGAGCATTTCAACTAAAATACAGCCTTAAAACAAGCTATACAAAGGATTTGAGACACTGTTCTCAAGTCTTTTTCTTTTGTCCTAAATGATGATATAGTTTCAAACTATATCAAAGCCTAATTTTTTACAATTATACAGGCGCTTTCTTTTCTGTTAAGATAGTTTCAACAACAAATTTTGGAGGACACATCATGTCAACTACGATCATCGGTTTCCCTCGTTTGGGCGAATTCCGCGAATTAAAATTTACAACTGAAAAATACTTTAGAAAAGAAATCTCAGAAGAAGAACTCCTTGCAGCAGCAAAAGAATTGCGGGCAAAACACTGGAACATTGTCAAAGAAAAAGGCATCACTGAAATCCCATCAAATGACTTTTCTCACTACGACAACTTCTTAGATGCGGCTTTCCTCTTCAACGTGGTGCCTGCATCTGTTCAAAACTTGGACTTGTCTGACCTTGAGCGCTACTTTGCTTTGGGACGTGGTTACCAAGGAGAAAAAGGGGACGTTCGTGCCCTTCCGATGAAGAAGTGGTTTAACACCAACTACCACTACATCGTTCCTAAATTTGAAAAAGACACTCAAGTTAAATTGGCTGGTCACAAGATCTTTGATGAGTTCCAAGAAGCCAAAGAACTTGGTCTCAACACTCGTCCTGTTCTTGTAGGTCCATTCACTTTCCTTCAATTATCAGACTTTGAAGAAGGCGTGAAAGCAGAAGACTTCGTAGATAGCTTAGTAGCTGCTTACCAAGAAGTTTTTGCTAAATTGGCGGAACTTGGTGCAACTCGTATCCAACTCGATGAAGCGGCTCTTGTCAAAGATTTGACAGCTGAAGAAAAAGCTCTCTTCTTGAACATCTACAACAAGCTTTTGGCTGACAAGAAAGGTCTTGAAGTCTTGCTTCAAACTTACTTTGGTGACGTTCGTGACGTCTACTCTGACCTTGTGAACTTGCCAGTAGATGCCATTGGTTTGGACTTCGTTGAAGGTAAGAAAACTCTTGAACTCGTTAAGGGTGGCTTCCCAGCTGACAAGACTCTCTATGCAGGTATCGTCAATGGTAAAAACATCTGGCGCAACAACTACGAAAAGAGCTTGGCTGTTCTTGAGCAAATCCCAGCTGAAAACATCGTTTTGACAAGCTCATGCTCACTTCTTCATGTGCCATTTACAACTGCTAACGAAGAATTTGAACCAGCTATCTTGAACCACTTTGCTTTTGCAGTTGAAAAATTGGATGAGATTCGTGATTTGGATGCTATCCGCAACGGTCAAGGCGCAGAAGCTCTTGCAGCAAACAAAGAACTCTTTGCGACTGAGCGTGTGGGTGAAAATGCGGAACTTCGTGCGCGCATCGCTGGATTGACTGACGCAGACTACACTCGTTTGCCAGCCTTTGCAGAACGTGAAGCTATCCAAGAAGAAGCCTTTAAACTTCCAGCTCTTCCAACAACAACCATCGGTTCATTCCCTCAAACTAAGGAAGTCCGTGCCAAACGTTTGGCTTACCGTAAGGGTGAATTGTCACAAGAAGAATACGATGCCTTCCTTGCTGAGACTATCGACGAATGGATCAAATGGCAAGAAGAAGTTGGATTTGACGTGCTTGTACACGGTGAGTTCGAGCGTAACGACATGGTTGAGTACTTCGGTCAAAACTTGTCAGGTTACCTCTTCTCTAAAAACGGTTGGGTACAATCATACGGTATGCGTGGGGTGAAACCACCAATCATCTGGGGTGACGTCACTCGTCTCAACCCAATCACTGTCAAATGGTCTAGCTACGCACAAAGCCGTACTGACAAACCTGTTAAAGGTATGTTGACAGGACCTGTTACCATCCTTAACTGGTCATTCCCACGTGAAGACATCTCTATCAAGGACTCAACTCTTCAAATCGCCCTTGCTATTAAGGATGAAGTGCTTGACCTTGAAGCTGCAGGTGTGAAAATCATCCAAATCGACGAGGCTGCTCTTCGTGAGAAATTGCCACTCCGTCGTAGCGACTGGTACGAAGACTACCTTGACTGGGCTATTCCTGCCTTCCGCTTGGTACACTCTACAGTAGCGCCAGACACTCAAATTCACACCCACATGTGTTACTCAGAATTTACAGATATCATCCCAGCTATCGACAACATGGATGCGGACGTTATTTCCTTTGAAGCAAGCCGTTCAAACCTTGAAATCTTGGACGAACTCAAAGCGAAAAACTTCCAAACAGAAGTGGGACCTGGGGTTTACGATATCCACTCACCTCGTGTGCCTAATGAAGGCGAAATCGACCACACAATCGATGCTATTCTTGCCAAAGTTCCAAGCAAGAAAGTTTGGATTAACCCTGACTGTGGTTTGAAAACACGTGGTATTCCAGAAACAAAAGAAAGCTTGATCCGCCTTGTTGAAGCAGCAAAAGCTGCGCGTGAGAAATTGTAAGATACGATTTCGCTCGTGACACTGACTGATCAAGGAACTGCTTGGCCCTAGCTGGCTCAGCAATCATAAAATCAAAAAGAAAAGGATAATGACTATGTCACGCCAAACGCCGTCACTTTCATTTGAAGTGTTCCCTCCAAACCCAGCTGTGGGTAATGATAAAATTATTTCAGCCTTGCAGGATATGCGGGAGCTGACACCGCACTTTATCAGTGTGACTGCCAGCAACAATAAATTTAATATCAAGGAAACAACGGTTCGTTTGGCTGACTTTATCCAGAATGACTTAGCGATTCCAACCATTGCCCACTTGCCAGCTATCTATCTGACCAAGGACAAAGTTGCTGAAACCATTGCAGACTTGGACAAGGTTGGGGTACAGAAAATCTTGGCCTTGCGTGGGGATATTATCCCTGATGTGGAACCACAAAAGGATTTTCGCTACGCAACAGATTTGATTGAGTTCATCAAGGAACAAGCTCCTCACTTTGATATTATTGGCGCTTGCTACCCAGAGGGGCATCCTGACTCGCCAAACCAGATCTCAGATATTCAAAATCTCAAGAAGAAAGTGGATGCAGGCTGTTCAAGCCTTGTAACGCAACTTTTCTTTGACAATGAGCGCTTCTATGATTTCCAAGACAAGTGTACCTTGGCGGGGATTGATGTTCCCATTCATGCGGGGATTATGCCCATTCTTAACCGTAACCAAGCGCTTCGTCTCTTGAAGACTTGTGAGAATATTCATCTTCCACGCAAATTTAAGGCTATCTTAGACAAGTATGAGCATGATCCTGAGTCGCTCAGAGCAGCAGGACTTGCCTATGCAGTGGATCAAATCGTGGACTTGGTAACCCAGGATGTCGCAGGTGTGCATCTCTACACCATGAACAATGCTGAAACAGCAAAATACATCCACCAAGCAACCCATGCCTTGTTTAACCATCAGTCTTTAGGATAATAAAAAGCAAACCATTCTTCTCAGGTGAGGGGAATGGTTCCTTTTTAATAGAAAAGCCCGCACTTTTTAAGAAAAATATGATAAAATAGACTCTGTACGTACTTGATACAAAGATGAGGGTATAAACATATTCTTAGCTATTCAAATCTGCTATGCTATAAAAGATACAAATGCTAAAGAATAATATTTTTAAACTTTTCAAGGTATTTAGGTAGTTGAACACGGGCTAAATCCCTAGTGAAAAAGATAGATTTCCTGGTGTGCATCGCACACTGCGTCAATCTATGCTATCATGAGTAATTGAACTCGGCCGAAAAGCTGTGTAAAAAAGATAAACTGTCTTGTCTTCATCGAAGACTTCGCCAGTTTCCTATTTTTACTTTGCTTTTTGTGACCTTAGTATCTTGATCTTTGTAGGCAAGGCGTATAATTTCATCAATCCAAAGGGGATTAAAATGACAAAACAAGTGTTTCAAACGACTTTTGCGGGTCGTGAGTTGGTTGTAGAGACTGGCCAGGTTGCTAAGCAAGCAAATGGCTCTGTTGTCGTGCGTTACGGTGAGTCAACTGTCTTGACTGCTGCCGTTATGTCTAAGAAAATGGCAACTGGGGATTTCTTCCCACTTCAAGTTAACTACGAAGAAAAAATGTATGCGGCTGGGAAGTTTCCTGGTGGCTTTATGAAACGTGAAGGACGTCCTTCAACAGATGCGACTTTGACAGCGCGTTTGATTGACCGTCCAATCCGTCCTATGTTTGCGGAAGGTTTCCGTAACGAAGTGCAAGTAATCAACACAGTGCTCTCTTATGATGAAAATGCCTCTGCTCCAATGGCGGCTATGTTTGGTTCATCCTTGGCGCTTTCTATCTCAGATATTCCATTTGACGGACCAATCGCTGGGGTACAAGTGGGTTATGTCGATGGCCAAATCATCATCAACCCTACTCAAGAACAAGCAGAGCAATCACTTCTTGAATTGACAGTAGCTGGTACCAAGCACGCTATCAACATGGTTGAGTCTGGTGCCAAAGAATTGTCAGAAGAAATCATGTTGGAAGCTCTTCTCAAAGGACACGAAGCTGTTAAAGAATTGATTGCCTTCCAAGAAGAAATCGTTGCTGCGGTCGGTAAGGAAAAAGCAGAAGTGGAATTGCTTCATGTAGATGCGGACTTGCAGGCTGAAATCATCGCAGCCTACAACAGCGACCTCCAAAAAGCGGTCCAAGTAGAAGAAAAATTGGCTCGTGAAGCTGCAACTCAAGCAGTTAAAGACCAAGTGACTGCTGTTTACGAAGAAAAATATGCAGACCACGAAGAATTTGACCGTATTATGCGTGATGTGGCTGAAATCTTGGAACAAATGGAACACGCTGAAGTGCGTCGTTTGATCACAGAAGACAAGGTGCGTCCTGACGGTCGTAAAGTCGATGAAATCCGTCCTTTAGATGCGCAGGTTGACTATCTTCCTCGTGTGCATGGTTCCGGTCTCTTCACTCGTGGACAAACTCAAGCTCTTTCAGTTTTGACCTTGGCTCCGATGGGAGAAACGCAAATCATCGATGGTTTGGACCCAGAGTACAAGAAACGCTTTATGCACCACTATAACTTCCCTCAATACTCTGTAGGGGAAACAGGTCGTTATGGTGCACCAGGTCGTCGTGAAATCGGTCACGGTGCTCTTGGTGAGCGTGCCCTTGCTCAAGTCTTGCCAAGCTTGGAAGAATTTCCATACGCGATTCGCTTGGTAGCTGAGGTCTTGGAATCAAACGGTTCTTCATCTCAAGCCTCTATCTGTGCGGGAACTCTTGCCCTTATGGCTGGTGGTGTGCCAATCAAGGCGCCAGTAGCTGGTATTGCCATGGGTCTCATCTCCGACGGAAACAACTACACAGTATTGACAGATATCCAAGGTTTGGAAGACCACTTTGGTGACATGGACTTTAAGGTTGCCGGTACTCGTGACGGGATTACAGCCCTTCAAATGGATATCAAGATCCAAGGAATCACTGCAGAAATCTTGACAGAAGCCCTTGCCCAAGCCAAGAAAGCGCGTTTTGAAATCCTTGATGTGATTGAAGAAACGATTCCAGAAGTTCGTCCAGAATTGGCTCCAACTGCTCCGAAAATTGATACCATTAAGATTGATGTTGATAAGATCAAGATTGTCATCGGTAAAGGTGGAGAAACGATTGATAAAATTATCGCTGAAACAGGCGTTAAGATTGATATCGACGAAGAAGGAAATGTATCTATCTACTCTAGTGACCAAGATGCTATCAACCGTACCAAAGAAATCATTGCTGGTTTAGTTCGTGAGGCTAAAGTCGATGAAGTATACCATGCCAAGGTTGTTCGTATCGAGAAATTCGGTGCCTTTGTCAACCTCTTTGATAAGACAGATGCACTTGTGCACATTTCTGAAATGGCTTGGACACGTACCAATAATGTAGAAGATTTAGTTCAAATTGGTGATTTTGTAGATGTAAAGGTTATTAAGATCGATGAAAAAGGTCGTGTAGATGCTTCTATGAAGGCACTCTTGCCACGTCCGCCAAAACCTGAACGTTCAGAAGAAAAAGGGGATAAAGGTCATCGTCATGGCGATCGTCCTCGTCACCACCACAAGGACCACAAACCTAAGAAAGAAACTACAGAAACACCAAAAGACTCAGAATAAGAAAGGAGAAATGTATGGGATGGTGGCGTGAAACCATTGATATCGTAAAAGAAAATGATCCAGCGGCTCGCACTACCTTGGAAGTCTTGCTGACCTATCCGGGTGTCAAAGCCTTGGCTGCTCACCGTCTCTCTCATTTTCTCTGGAAACATGGCTTTAAGCTTTTAGCTCGTATGCACAGCCAGTTTTGGCGTTTTTGGACGCAGATAGAGATTCACCCTGGTGCTCAGATCGAATCAGGTGTCTTTATTGACCATGGAGCAGGACTTGTGATTGGGGAGACAGCTATCGTTGAAAAAGGTGTTCTTCTCTACCATGGGGTTACTCTTGGAGGGACAGGTAAGGATAGTGGCAAACGCCATCCGACTGTTCGTAAAGGGGCGCTGATTTCGGCCCACGCTCAGGTGATTGGCCCTATTGAAATTGGAGAGAAAGCCAAAGTTGGGGCGGGTGCAGTGGTTGTATCTGATGTACCTAGTGATGTGACGGTTGTCGGTATTCCGGCCAGGATCGTCCGTGTTCATGGTGAGAAAGACGAGCCAACCATTCACGAGGTAGAGGAGAAACGGAAATACTATCTAGACAAGCTAGAGCATGCCCGTGAAGCCAGCCACAGATCGTCTGGTTTGTAGAGGATAGCTATATGATTCAAGCAAGAAACAAGTTAAGCCAAGAGGAGTTATCTGAGGCGAAAAAACTAATTAACTGTTGCCAAAACTATGACAGTACCTATCGTGATCCCTATCTCTCTAACATGCTTAATTTTGATCCAAACATGCCCGCCTTTTTCCTTTATTATGAAAAAGGCGAACTTGTTGGTTTATTAACTGTCTATGCAGATGACCAAGATGTAGAAGTGACGATACTGGTTCATCCAGATCATCGCCGTCAGGGGATTGCGCGTGCATTGTTTACTAGTTTTGAGAGAGAAACAGCTTCTTTTCCGATTCATTCAGTTACTTTTCAGACAGAGCGTGTTTTTCTAGACCGCCATCCTGATTTTGTCAGCAACTGGGGATTGGTCGAGGACGAGGATACAGAAACCTGGTTAGGCAAGGATAGAAGGCCTTATCCGTTAGAAAAGCTTTCCAATCTGGAAGTTATGTTAGCAGATAGTTCGTATCAAGATCAAATTAGTCAGTTAAAATTTCAGGTATTTTCAGAGGAACATGAATCGAGAGAAGTTGTGGATAGATATGTCGCTGAAGCTCTGAAAGATCCGGAAAGTCGCTTATATATTTTATTAAAAAACGGTCAGGTCATTGGAACTTGCACGATTGATTTATCGAGCGATACGAATTACTTCTACGGTTTAGCAATATCGGAACCTGAACGTGGAAAAGGCTATGGAAGCTATTTAGCAAAATCCCTTGTCAACCAACTAATTGAGCAAAATGACAAGGAATTTCAGATTGCCGTGGAAGATAGCAACGTAGGTGCCAAGCGCTTGTATGAAAAAATCGGCTTTATCAAACAGACACAGGTAGTTTATCTGAATGAGAAAGAATAGAAAAATGCTATTAGAAGAATTCGAAAATGTACCTGCTGTTATCGAACCAACTGATCGAAGTATTCGTGATGGTGGAGAAGTCTGTGACACGATTATTTTATCTTTTAATGGAGAAATCGTTGAACGAGTAAAGCAGTTTGAAGATGTTTATGAAGGTGGCTATCTAACCAATCTAAATGGTAGATTTCCATGGTATATCTATGAAAAAGATGGGAGTAAGGTAGCCGTTGCTATAGCTACGATTGGAGCCCCGATGGTTGTTGGACTCTTAGAAGAACTCAAAGCAAGAGGATTTAAGAACTTTGTTGTTTTGGGTTCTTGCGGAGTTCTAGATCAGTCTATTCAGGCAGATAAGATTATCCTACCAAGTTCAGCTCTACGTGATGAAGGTACAAGTTACCATTACGCTCCTCCAAGTGATGAGATAGCTTATGATGAAACTTTGCTCTTAACTATGGAAGAAGCTTTGAACAAATCTTGCGTCGAGCATATCCGCACCAAGTCTTGGACGACTGATGCCTTTTATCGAGAAACGCCTGATAAGGTCAAGCGTCGCTTGGCTGCTGGAGCCAAAGTGGTGGATATGGAAGCTTCAGCTATCATGGCTTGGAGTCAATTTCGCAAGAGCAAGGTCTATCAATTCTTCTACACAGCTGACTATGTGGATCATCATAACCGAATCTGGGATGCCCGCCATGAAGAGCGGACAGCTGATGCCATGACTTTTTTCACTATCGCTTTGAAAATAGCAAAGGAACTAGAAAGGTAACTACAAGAATGGCAGTATATTTTTACGGCTGTATCACCATGGATGGCTACTTGGCAGACGGCCAGCACAGGATAGACTGGCTGCATCAGCTTGGTTCTGTAGAGGATACAGGCTATGATGACTTTTACAGGCAAATGGATATCACCATCATGGGCAAGCGGACCTTTGAGGAAATCCAAGATTTGCAAGATGTAGAAAGTTTTTATCAAGCTACGGAAAACTATGTCTTTACGCATGATAGGCACCTGCCTGTCAGCAATTACCAGCCAGTAGCTGGGGATGTGGTGGACTTTGTTCAGCAGATTGACAAAGGCAAAAATGTCTTTGTGATTGGTGGTAATTCCTTGGTAGGACCGCTCTTGGATGCGGATCTTTTCGACCACCTCATTATTCAGATAGCACCCCTTATCCTAGGAAAGGGGGTTCCCCTCTTTACCCAAGAGGAAGGGCAGCGCTTTTACCAACTGGATAGCCTCAGACAATTTGGCCCATTTGCAGAGCTGGTTTTCAGCCGAAAAAGTCAGAAATAGAGAAGGGAGTGGACTGCATGATTAAAATTTACGACACCATGTCTCGTGATTTGCGAGAATTTGTCCCAATCGAAGAAGGAAAGGTTCGCATGTATGTCTGTGGGCCAACGGTATACAACTATATCCACGTGGGGAATGCCCGTTCGACGGTGGCTTTTGATACCATTCGTCGTTATTTCGAATACCGTGGCTACGAAGTTGCCTATATTTCCAACTTTACAGATGTAGACGATAAGATTATCAACCGTGCCAAGGAAGAAGGTATCACGCCTCTGGAGGTTGCGGACAAGTACATCGCTGCCTTTCGTGAGGATGTGACAGCCTTAGGCGTGAAACCTGCGACTCGCCATCCGCGTGTAGTAGAGTTTATGGCTGACATCATTCGTTTTGTCGCTGACTTGGTTGAAAAAGGCTTTGCCTACGAGAGTCAAGGAGATGTTTACTTCCGCGTGGAAAAATCTCACAACTATGCTAAGTTGGCCAATAAAACCTTGGAAGATTTGGAGCTGGGTGCTTCAGGTCGTACCGATGAAGAAACGGCTCGCAAGGAAAATCCTGTAGACTTTGCCCTTTGGAAAGCTGCAAAACCAGGCGAGATTTCTTGGGACAGTCCTTGGGGACCTGGTCGTCCGGGTTGGCATATCGAGTGTTCGGTTATGTCAACAGAGATTTTGGGCGATACCATTGATATTCACGGTGGGGGAGCCGATCTGGAATTTCCGCATCATACCAATGAAATTGCCCAGTCAGAAGCCAAAACAGGCAAGACTTTCGCCAACTACTGGATGCACAATGGCTTTGTTAATATCGATAATGTCAAGATGTCCAAGTCCTTGGGCAACTTTATCACCGTACACGATGCCCTCAAAACTCTTGATGGCCAAGTGCTTCGTTTCTTCTTTGCCACTCAGCATTACCGTAAACCAATCAACTTTACGGAAAAAGCAGTGCATGATGCCGAGACCAATCTCAAATATCTGAAGAACACTTACGAGCAACCATTTTCTGGGACTGTAGATGCACAAGAATTGCAAGCCTTTAAAGACAAGTTTGTAGCAGCTATGGATGAGGATTTCAACTCCGCCAACGGTATCACAGTTGTCTTTGAAATGGCCAAATGGATCAACTCAGGAAACTATGATGCAAGTGTTAAGGAAGCTCTTGCGGCTATGTTGGAGGTCTTTGGGATTGTCTTTGTTGAGGAAGTTTTGGATGCAGACATTGAAGCCTTAATCCAAAAACGTCAAGAAGCGCGTGCTAATCGTGACTTTGCGACAGCAGACCAAATCCGTGATCAACTGGCTGCTCAAGGGATTAAGCTCCTTGATACCAAGGATGGAGTGAGGTGGACACGTGATTGATGTCAATCTCATTAACGGAATTGCGCTAGCCTTTGAAGGGGATGCGGTGTATTCCATGTATATTCGCCGCCACCTCATCCTAAAAGGCATGACCAAGCCCAATAAACTTCACCAAGAGGCGACCAAGTATGTCTCGGCCAAGGCTCAGGCTCGCCTGATTTCCCTCATGTTGGAGGAGCAAGTTTTAACGGAAAAAGAAGAAGAAATCTATAAACGTGGGCGCAATACCAATAGCCACACAAAGGCTAAAAATGCAGATGTCGTAACTTATCGCATGTCTACAGGTTTTGAAGCAGTGATGGGTTATCTTCATCTGACTGATAATATGGAGCGTCTAGAGACCTTGATTTTGTGGTGTATCCAAAAAGTGGAGGCGTAGAAATGCTTGCAAAAGAATTACTAGACTGGTTTCCTGAGGCTCAGATTTCAGATCAGCCAATAGAGAAACTAGGATATCTTACACTTCCTCTATCTTCTCAACAGTGGATTTTACTGGAAGAAACTGGGCTCAGCGAGCGTGAAAAGCAGTTAATTGCCCTTTTAACCCAGCAGGAGCAGGCTAGTTCACTCAATCCTTGGTATTCCTATCTGATCGAGGGAAAGGGGCAGGCACCTCAAACTTTTAAAAAGATACAACTGGTTTATTGCCATCTATCCTATTACCAACAGGAAAATCTAGCCTCTTGGCTGGATATGATGCAGACCCTCTTTCCTAACTGCCAGACAGTGTTGCAGGTCGGAGTTCAGGACTATGTTTTTATTCTCCAGCAAGATAAATACAGCTCTGTTCGCTCAATCTTATCCGATACGATTGAGGCAGTAGAGTATGACTTTGGTCTTCGTCTGTCTATCATGTTGGGGCAGGTTTGGTCACAGACTGGGTATCAGGCTTTGTCAGATTTAATCCAAGCAGAGCGGGACTTGTTTAAGGCTTGGTGGCGTCAGGGGCATCAAGGGGTTCATACTTTTTCACAGCTCTATCTTTGGAGTCTTGGGGAAGGGCTGGTTGACCATAGAATTATCAAAGAATACCTTCGTCAGTTGATTCTGGACCAAGATCAGATTCAGGAGATCATTCTTTCTCTCTGGGAAAACAGTGCTGTCTTAACTAAAACAGCCCAGCAACTCTATCTGCATCGCAATTCTCTCCAATACAAGATTGATAAATGGGAAGAATTAACAGGACTTCAGTTGAAGGAGTTGACGGATCTCAGCCTTTGTTATCAGTTGATTTTACCAGATATTCTCTAAAGTTTTGTGCAAGTTGCACAGAACTTTTTTATTTTTTTGGTCACCTTGCCATAGAAAAGTAAAGCGTTTTCATCTATAATAAAACTATCAAAAGACAAAAGGAGTTTACCTTCCATGGTAGAATTAAATCTTAAAAACATTTACAAAAAATATCCAAACAGCGAACACTACTCAGTTGAAGACTTCAACTTGGACATCAAAGACAAGGAATTTATCGTTTTCGTAGGTCCTTCAGGATGTGGTAAATCAACAACTCTTCGTATGATTGCAGGTCTTGAAGACATCACAGAAGGTACTGCATCTATCGATGGCGTGGTTGTCAACGACGTAGCTCCAAAAGACCGTGACATCGCCATGGTATTCCAAAACTACGCTCTTTACCCACACATGACTGTATATGACAACATGGCTTTCGGTTTGAAATTGCGTAAATACAGCAAAGAAGATATCGACAAACGTGTGCAAGAAGCTGCAGCAATCCTTGGCTTGAAAGAGTTCTTGGATCGTAAACCTGCTGACCTTTCTGGTGGTCAACGTCAACGTGTTGCCATGGGTCGTGCGATTGTCCGTGATGCAAAAGTATTCTTGATGGACGAACCTTTGTCAAACTTGGATGCCAAACTTCGTGTATCTATGCGTGCTGAAATTGCGAAGATCCACCGTCGTATCGGTGCTACAACCATCTACGTAACGCACGACCAAACAGAAGCGATGACATTGGCAGACCGTATCGTTATCATGTCAGCTACTAAGAACCCTGCTGGTACAGGTACTATCGGACGTGTAGAACAAATCGGTACTCCTCAAGAAGTTTACAAAAACCCAGTTAACAAATTCGTAGCAGGATTCATCGGAAGCCCAGCTATGAACTTCATCAATGTGAAATTGGTTGGTAGCGAAATTGTTTCTGACGGTTTCCGCTTGAAAGTTCCAGAAGGAGCATTGAAAGTTCTTCGTGATAAAGGCTACGAAGGTAAAGAATTGATCTTCGGTATTCGTCCAGAAGATGTGAATGCAGAACCTGCTTTCCTTGAAACATTCCCAGAATCAGTGGTTAAAGCAACTATCTCTGTATCAGAATTGCTTGGTTCAGAATCTCACCTTTACTGCCAAGTTGGTAAAGATGAATTTGTTGCAAAAGTGGATGCTCGTGACTACTTGCAAACAGGTGCAACAGTTGAACTTGGATTTGACTTGAACAAAGCGCACTTCTTCGACGTAGAAACTGAGAAAACAATCTACTAAGATAAATAAATAGAATAGCAAAGCACTGTAGAGTTTCTCTTGCAGTGCTTTTTCTATTTAAATGCATAGGCTAGGCATGAAAACAGGCTTTTCTAGTTTTAATATTCTTAAAAAAGTGATAAAATGGTAGGAAGAATTGGAGAGAATAGATGCCGAAAGAAGTGAATTTGACGGGCGATGAGGTTGTCGCTTTAACGCAAAAATATTTATCGAAAGAAGATGTTGCTTTTGTACATAAAGCCTTGGTTTACGCCGTTGAATGCCATAGTGGTCAATACCGTAAATCTGGCGAGCCCTATATTATTCATCCCATTCAGGTGGCAGGGATTTTAGCTAAACTCAAGCTAGATGCCGTGACGGTTGCCTGCGGTTTTTTGCATGACGTGGTTGAGGATACGGATGCGACACTGGATGATTTAGAGCAAGAGTTTGGTCATGATGTTCGTATCATTGTTGATGGAGTGACTAAGCTTGGTAAGGTCGAGTACAAATCGATTGAGGAGCAATTAGCGGAAAATCACCGCAAGATGCTCATGGCCATGTCTGAGGATATTCGCGTTATCTTGGTTAAACTGTCTGACCGCTTGCATAATATGAGAACGCTTAACCACCTACGAAAAGACAAGCAAGAACGTATCTCCAGAGAAACCATGGAAATTTATGCACCACTTGCTCATCGTCTGGGGATTTCCAGCGTCAAGTGGGAGTTAGAAGACTTGTCCTTCCGCTATCTCAATCCAACTGAGTTTTACAAGATTACTCACATGATGAAGGAAAAACGCAGAGAGCGAGAGGCTTTGGTCGATGAAGTCGTGACAAAGTTAGAGGACTACACTTCCGAACGCAATCTAAAAGGGAAAATCTATGGCCGTCCCAAGCATATCTACTCTATCTATCGCAAGATGCAGGATAAGAAGAAACGTTTTGAGGAAATTTATGACCTGATTGCCATTCGCTGTATCCTAGAGACTCATAGTGATGTCTATGCCATGCTGGGCTATGTGCATGAGCTTTGGAAACCAATGCCTGGGCGTTTTAAAGATTATATCGCTAACCGTAAGGCCAATGGTTACCAGTCTATCCATACGACTGTCTATGGACCAAAAGGTCCGATTGAATTCCAAATTCGTACCAAGGAAATGCACGAGGTGGCTGAGTACGGGGTAGCAGCTCACTGGGCCTATAAGAAAGGAATCAAGGGGCAGGTCAACAGCAAAGAATCAGCTATCGGGATGAACTGGATCAAGGAAATGATTGAGTTGCAAGACCAGGCGGATGATGCCAAGGAATTTGTGGATTCTGTTAAGGAAAACTATCTGGCTGAGGAGATTTACGTCTTTACCCCAGATGGGGCTGTGCGTTCCCTTCCAAAAGATTCAGGCCCGATTGACTTCGCCTATGAAATTCATACCAAAGTCGGTGAAAAAGCAACTGGTGCCAAGGTCAATGGCCGCATGGTTCCTCTGACAACCAAGCTCAAAACTGGGGATCAGGTCGAAATTGTCACCAACCCTAACTCCTTTGGCCCGAGTCGTGATTGGCTCAACATGGTCAAGACCAGTAAGGCACGCAACAAGATTCGTCAGTTCTTTAAAAACCAAGACAAGGAATTGTCTGTTAACAAGGGCCGTGAAATGCTGATAGCTCAGTTCCAAGAAAACGGCTATGTAGCCAATAAATTCATGGACAAGCGTCACATGGACCAAGTCCTTCAAAAGACCAGTTACAAGACAGAAGAGTCTCTCTTTGCGGCCATTGGTTTTGGAGAAATCGGTGCTATTACGGTCTTTAATCGTCTGACTGAAAAGGAACGTCGTGAGGAAGAACGCGCTAAGGCCAAGGCGGAAGCAGAAGAGCTTGTCAAAGGTGGCGAAGTTAAGGTTGAGAATAAAGAAACCCTCAAGGTCAAACATGAGGGTGGTGTGGTGATTGAAGGTGCCTCAGGTCTCCTAGTACGGATTGCTAAGTGTTGCAATCCCGTTCCGGGTGATGACATTGTTGGCTACATTACCAAGGGTCGTGGTGTAGCTATTCACCGTGTGGACTGTATGAACCTTCGCGCCCAAGAAAACTATGAACAACGTCTCCTTGATGTGGAATGGGAAGACCAATTCTCAAGCAAGGAATACACTGCCCACATTGATATCTATGGTCTCAACCGTACAGGGCTCTTAAACGATGTTCTGCAAGTTCTCTCCAACACAACTAAGAATATCTCAACCGTTAACGCCCAACCAACCAAGGATATGAAATTTGCCAATATCCATGTGTCCTTTGGAATTTCAAACCTTTCTACGCTGACAACGGTCGTTGACAAAATCAAGAGTGTGCCAGAGGTATACTCAGTCAAACGAACCAACGGATAATTGAATAGAAAGGCGCTTATGAAAATCATTATCCAACGGGTTAAAAAAGCCCAAGTGAATATCGAAGGTCAGGTTCAGGGAAAAATCAATCAGGGACTCTTATTACTGGTCGGTGTTGGCCCAGAGGACCAAGAGGAAGATCTGAATTATGCTGTGAGAAAACTGGTCAATATGCGGATTTTTTCAGATGCAGAAGGTAAGATGAATCTGTCTGTTAAGGATATTGGGGGCGAAATCCTTTCTATTTCTCAGTTTACCCTCTTTGCAGATACCAAGAAGGGCAATCGTCCAGCCTTTACAGGTGCAGCCAAGCCGGATATGGCATCAGATTTCTATGATGCTCTCAATCAAAAGCTAGCACAGGAAGTACCTGTTCAGACAGGTATTTTTGGAGCGGATATGCAGGTGGAGCTGGTAAATGATGGACCAGTCACCATCATTCTTGATACTAAAAATAGATAAGAAAACCAAGCCAGCTGGCTTGGTTTTTGTTTATAGACACTCCCATAAAGAGGTATGTTTGTTGTAAAAGTCTGGATAGTTTTCTCTTAGGTGGCTAGCCGTTATATAATATAAAGTAGAATGACAGGAAGTAAAGACTGGAGTAAGAGAGTAGAAATATTGAGGGCCAGTGATTGCTAAAAAGACAAATAATAGAAAATCGCTGATGAGCACCCCTAAATAGTAGAGGCGAATTTTTTTGTTCATCTGAGGATAAATCTCAGAGAAATGTTTTTTGAGTCGATTGACCAAGCGAAATAGCAGTAGTCCTTGAGCAAGGATGAAAATGAAGCAAAAAATCAGGCCTCTCTCCAAAGAAAGTTCGTATCGGGGTCTGAAAGTTACCAACAGTAGTAAATCGCTGACTGCAATGGCTGCAAAATGGATTCTAAAGAGCTTTTTCATAGGAAAACCTCCCTCTTTTATCTAGCTTCATTCTACACCAAATGAATGGGACTTACAACTAAAATGATAAAAAATCCCTGAAAGGAACTTCTTTCAGGAATAAGGGGTTAGTTGATTTTTTCGACATAGAGTTGTTTGGCGATATCGATGCTAACTTGGAGATCTTCACCTTTGTTGACCAGAGTAAAGCTATTGGAAAAGCCATCAAACTGCTTGACTTGGAGTTGGTCACCGATATGAATTGCGTGCTTTTCTAGATATTTGAGTAGTTCAAAACTATCATGAACGCGAGTCAGGAGATAGGTTCCAGCTTCCTGGACAGCTGCTAGTGGAAGGTTATTGATTTCAACCAAGAGTTCTCCCTCGGCTGGTATGGTTCCACCGTGGGGGCAAGTTTGAGGGAAACCAAGCAGTTTATCCAGTCTCTTTACAAATAGGTCAGAGACTGTGTGTTCTAGGACCTCAGCTTCTTCGTGGATTTGATCGCTAGTATAGTCTAGATGGTGAACTAGAAAGACTTCAATCAAACGGTGTTTACGATAGAGCTCAGAGACCAGTTTGAGGCCAATATCTGTCAATAGATAGCCGTTCTCCTTATCCTTGAGGATGAGATTTTCACTTTTCATGCGTTTGATCATCTCTGTTACAGCAGGCGGAGAGACCTGCATACGGGCAGCAATTTCTTTGTTGGTGATTTTTTGCATGTCCGTACCGATTTCATAAATACATTTTAAATAATCTTCTTTATTTGGAGTCATTCGTTTCCTCTTGTATATTCTCTCCATCTAGTATACCAAAAAAAGCTAGATTTCTCTAGCTTTCTGTCATAATGCTTGTGATTTTAGTCTAGTTCTTTAACTGCAGCAATAGCAGCTTCAAAGTTTGGCTCCGTGTTGATATTGTTAACGTATTCTACATAACGGATGACATTGTCAGCATCGAGAACAAAGACGGCACGTGCAAGGAGATGCCATTCGTTAATCAAGAGGGCATAATCACGTCCGAAAGAATGGTCAAAGTAGTCTGAAAGCATGATGGCATTGTCAAGACCTTCAGCCCCGCACCAGCGTCCTTGGGCAAATGGTAGGTCCATAGAAACGGTAAGAACGACGGTGTTGTCAAGGTTGGCAAGTTCTTGGTTGAAGCGACGTGTTTGCGTTGAGCAGACACCAGTATCGATAGAAGGGACAACACTCAAGACTTTTTTCTTTCCATTAAAGTCAGCTAGCGTTTTTTTAGAGAGATCGGTTGTTGTAAGAGAAAAGTCAAGTGCCTTGTCTCCGACTTGCAGTTGTTTACCTGTAAAAGTTACAGGATTTCCGAGAAAAGTGGTCATGAAACTACTCCATTCTTTTTTCTTTCATTTTACCGAGAATTATCAGATTTTTCCAATGATTTGACCGGAAAGTGTAAAAAAACGCCAATTCGGTGAGAATGACGTTTTTAATGGATTATTTTGACAAACCTTCAGCAATCTTGTCAAGGTTGTATTTCATCATGTTGTAGTAGCTGTCACCTTCTTTACCTTCTTCAGCGATTGAGTCAGTAAAGATTTGTGCGTAAATTGGGATATTTGTGTCTTGTGAAACAGTCTTCATTGGACGGTCATCGACACTTGATTCAACAAAGAGTGATGGAACTTTTGTTTGGCGAAGTTTTTCAACCAAGGTCTTGATTTGTTCCGGTGTTCCTTCTTCTTCTGTGTTGATTTCCCAGATGTAGGCACTTGGAACTCCGTAAGCTTTAGAGAAGTATTTGAAGCATCCTTCGCTGGTTACGATGAGTTTCTTTTCAGCAGGGATATTGTTAAATTTCTCTTTGGCTTCCTTGTCCAGTTTGTCTAGCTTTTCAGTATAGTCTTTGAGATTTTTTTCGTAGAATTCCTTGTTGCTAGGGTCTTTTGCAATCAACTGTTTAGCGATATTTTTAGCATAAATTATCCCATTTTCAAGGTTGAGCCAAGCGTGTGGGTCTTCTTTGCCTTTCTCGTTTTGACCTTCAAGGTAGATGATATCTACGCCGTCACTAACTGCATAGTAGTCTTTGTTTTCAGTTTTCTTGGCATTTTCGACCAATTTGGTAAACCAAGCATTGCCACCTGTTTCAAGGTTGATACCGTTATAGAAAATGAGGTCAGCCTCAGAAGTTTTCTTTACGTCTTCAGGAAGTGGTTCGTACTCGTGTGGGTCTTGACCAACAGGAACGATACTATGAAGATCAATCTTGTCACCAGCGATATTTTTAGTAATATCAGCAATGATAGAGTTAGTCGCTACAACCTTTAGTTTTTGGTTTGTAGATGCTGTATCTTTTTTCCCACTAGCACAGGCAGCTAATCCAATGATAGAAAGAAAAAGAACGAGCAATGTACCTAATTTTTTCATTAGATTCCTCCAGAAGGGTTTCCCCTTATTTATTGATTTTTTTATTTTTTAGTTTCAAGTATCGTTGCTTTGGAGAGATAAAGAAACTGATTAAGAAGAAGCTGGCAGATGTGAGCACGATGCTGGATCCTGCTGCGAGGTTGAAGCTATAGCCGATAAAGAGTCCCAAAACAGAAGCGGTTGCCCCTAGGGTTGATGAAAGAAAAATCATGCTCTTTAGGCTATTAGCATAAAGGTAAGCCGTCGCAGCTGGGGTGATCAACATGGCCACGATAAGAATCGTTCCAACACTTTGCATGGCAGTGACTGACACAAGGGTCAAGAGCACCATGAGTAGATAGTGATAGAAATTGACGGGCATTCCCATGGCTTTAGCCAAAAGCTCGTCAAAGGATGTAATCAATAGTTGTTTAAAGAAAATCCCGATAATCAAGAGAATCAATGCCCCCACACCAATGGTGATCCACATGTCCGTATCTTGGACAGCGAGGATATTCCCAAAAAGGATATGGAAGAGGTCTGTCGAACTCTTGGCAACACTAATCAAGATGACACCTAAGGCTAAGAAAGATGAAAAGGTAATACCAATGGCAGTGTCACTCTTGATGATAGAGTTGCCCTTGATGTAGGTAATGATGATGGAAGCCATCAAGCCAAAGATGATCGCTCCAATAAAGAAATCAATTCCCAGGATAAAGGAAAGGGCTACGCCGGGCAAAACTGCGTGAGAGATGGCATCCCCCATGAGAGACATTCCACGTAAGATGATAAAACATCCCACGGCTCCAGCAACCACCCCGATGACGATAGCTGTTATCAGGGCATTTTGTAGGAAATGGAAATGTTGCAATCCATCGATAAATTCTACTATCATAGGTCACCTCCATTGAAAAAGAGTTTGCTACCGTAAGCCTTCTTAAGATTGACTTCGGTAAAGGTTTCTTCAGTTGAACCAATAGCAACCAATTCTCGATTGAGAAGCATAACTTGGTCGAAATAATGAGGGACTTTGCTGAGGTCATGATGGACGATGAGAACTGTTTTACCAGCTTTTTTAAGGTCTCTCAGTGTATTCATGATAATCTCTTCACTGATCGAGTCAATCCCGACAAAAGGCTCATCTAAAAAGATGTAGTCAGCTTCCTGCACTAAGCAGCGGGCAATCAAAACACGTTGGAATTGTCCTCCAGAGAGCTGACTGATTTGGCGATCAGCATAGTCTGAGAGTCCAACGATTTCAAGTGCATCCGCCACTTTTTTCCAGTGGCTGGCCTTTAAAGTGTGGAAGAGCGGGATAGATGGATAGAGTCCCAGTGAGACACATTCCTTGACCTTGATAGGGAAATTGTAGTCGATATGGATTTTTTGCTCGACATAGGCAACTCGATGTAAAGATTTCTTGACTTCTTTGTCATCGAGAAAGGCCTGACCTTCGTGTGGGATAATTCCCAACATACTTTTTAATAAAGTTGATTTTCCAGCACCGTTTGGACCAATAATTCCGGTAATAGTTGGTCCGTGGAGCACTAGTGAAATATCCTTTAGTGCCAACGTTTCTTTGTAGGAGACACTGAGGTTTTCGATACGTATCATACAGTTATTTTCCTCCTGTCTTTTAATATACATTAAAAAAAAAATTAAGTCAAGTTAATTTTTAAAAAATTTAAAATAATAACTGAAAAATGAAGAAAAAAGAGAGACCATTTTTAATTGCATTCCCAAGTGTTTTTTGCTAAGCTAAGAATAAGTGAAAAAATGAAAGCGAGAACAAGATGACACGTTATCAAGACGATTTTTATGATGCAATCAATGGAGAATGGGAAAAAACAGCTGTTATTCCAGCTGATAAATCTCGAACAGGTGGCTTTATTGACCTTGATGAGGAAATTGAAGAGTTAATGCTGGCAACGACGGACAAGTGGCTGGCAGGAGAAGATGCGTCAGAAGATTCTATCTTAGCAAACTTTGTCAAGTACCACTCTATGGTCAGAGATTTCGATAAGCGAGAAGCAGATGGAATTGAGCCAGTCCTTCCTTTATTGAAGGAATACCAAGATTTAGAAAGTTTTGCGGACTTCGCAAGCAAATTAGCAGAGTTTGAATTAGCTGGTAAGCCAAACTTCCTTCCATTTGGAGTATCACCAGACTTTATGGATGCTAGAACCAATGTTCTCTGGGCTAGTGCTCCAGGAACTATCTTGCCTGATACAGCCTACTATGCGGAAGACCATCCTCAGCGTGAGGAATTGTTGAACCTTTGGAAAGAAAGTACTTCTAATCTCCTCAAAGCCTATAACTTCTCAGATGAAGAAATCGAAGATCTATTAGAGAAACGATTGGAATTGGACCGCCGTATCGCAACTGTCGTACTTTCAAACGAAGAGAGTTCAGAGTATGCCAAACTTTACCATCCATATTCTTATGAAGATTTCAAAAAGTTTGCACCTGCCCTACCTTTAGATGACTTTTTCCAAGCTGTTCTTGGTCAAGTACCTGATAAGGTCATTGTAGATGAAGAACGTTTCTGGCAAGCAGCAGAGCAATTCTATAGTGAAGAAGCTTGGCCTTTGCTTAAGGCAACCTTGATTTTGGCTGTGGTGAATCTGTCTACTAGCTATTTGACAGATGAGATTCGTGTCCTATCAGGTGCCTATGGACGTGCCCTTTCAGGTGTTCCAGAAGCTCAGGATAAGGTCAAGGCAGCTTATCACTTGGCCCAAGGTCCCTTTAAGCAAGCTCTGGGTCTCTGGTATGCGCATGAAAAATTCTCCCCAGAAGCTAAGGCAGACGTAGAGAAAAAAGTAGCGACTATGATTGACGTTTATAAGGAACGCTTGGCCAAGAACGACTGGCTCACTCCTGAAACGCGTGACAAGGCCATTGTCAAACTTAATGTCATCAAGCCTTATATCGGTTACCCAGAGGAATTGCCAGAACGCTACAAGGATAAGGTAGTGGATGAAACTGCCAGTCTCTTTGACAATGCCCTAGCCTTTGCGCGTGTGGAAATCAAGCACAGCTGGAGCAAGTGGAACCAACCGGTTGATTACAAGGAGTGGGGTATGCCAGCTCATATGGTCAATGCCTACTACAATCCTCAGAAGAACTTGATTGTCTTCCCAGCGGCCATTTTACAGGCTCCATTCTATGATTTGCACCAGTCATCTTCTGCTAACTATGGTGGTATTGGTGCTGTTATTGCCCACGAGATTTCTCATGCCTTCGACACAAATGGCGCTTCTTTTGATGAAAATGGTAGCCTCAAGGATTGGTGGACAGAGAGTGACTATGCTGCCTTTAAAGAAAAAACGCAGAAAGTTATCGACCAGTTTGATGGACAAGAATCTTACGGAGCAACGATTAATGGGAAACTAACCGTATCAGAAAATGTTGCCGACCTTGGAGGAATTGCTGCAGCCCTTGAAGCTGCCAAGAGAGAGCCAGACTTTTCTGCTGAAGAATTCTTCCACAACTTTGCTCGTATCTGGCGCATGAAAGGTCGTCCAGAGTTGATGAAACTCATGGCTAGTGTCGATGTGCACGCGCCAGCCAAACTCCGTGTTAACATCCAGGTGCCAAACTTCGATGACTTCTTTACAACTTATGATGTCAAAGAAGGCGACGGTATGTGGCGTTCACCAGAGGATCGTGTGATTATTTGGTAAAGTAAGTCCCTAACCAAGTATCATCTTGGAATTAATGATTCATTTTTGAAGTTTATCAATCTGAAAATGCAATGCTATCGAGGTTAACATGAAGAAATTTTTAATGATGCTATCAGCTATTTTTTCAATTTCAGTTCTAGCATCTTGTGGTTTCATTAAAAACAAGAGTAATACAGAATCTTCATCTGCACTATCATCTGTCTCCAAAGACGATAAGACTAGTGTATCAACAGAAGCAAAGTCTGAAAATACTAGTGACTCGTCAACCAAGGAATCGCAATCGACTGCTGAAAATAAGAAAGAAACTAGACAAGATTTATATAAAGAAGTGATTGAACGCTATAACCACTTTACAGACCTTTTAAAACAAGGTAATAGAGAAGATTTATACAAGGAAAATAAACAAGATAAGATTGCTTCAGAAGAATATGGCCTAGTTTTCTCTCGAATGGATTATCATAATGCACCCGATTGGAAATACGCAATTGTTGATTTGAATAAGGATGGGCAAGACGAGTTGCTTATTGGTGATGAAAAATTTGTTTCAGCCATTTATTATTTGGAAAATCAAAAGCCTAACTTACTTCACACAGCTTATGTAGCTTCTGCAGGTGGTTTTCGCTCAGGCTTTGTTATTTACGAAAATGGTCTAGTCTCTTATGCAGACTGGCAGTCAACCCGTCCAGAAATGAACTTGGCTTTATATTCGTTTGATAAAAATGGAGTCCAGAAGATTAAAGAAGCAACTATTCAAATCGGTGGCAATGAAAAAGCAGAGCAAGTTTTAGATATCTCTTCTGAAAAGCTTGATTTGTCTAACATTAGTTGGAAAGAATTGAATCCGGCTAATTAGTTTTGAATTATTTTTCTAGTCAATATTGATTCTTCTGAGAAAATATTAACATAAAAATAGAAGCTACAAAAAAACCGAGGAAATTATCCTTGGTTTTTTGTTTGCTAGAAAAAGGGATTAAAGGTCTTTTCGTGAGCGATGGTCGTAGCCGGGCCGTGCCCAGGATAGACATCGTAGTTAGGAAGAGTGAAGAGTTGAGTCTGGACACTATGGAGAAGTTGTTCCATGCTACCTGTAGGAAGGTCTGTCCGTCCGATGGTTTCGCGGAATAGAACATCTCCGGTTAAGACTAGATGGGCATCAGGAAAAACCAGAGAAACACCTCCGATAGAATGGCCAGGTGTTGGCAATACCGTAAAACGAAACTCTTCGATCTGGTATTCCTCATGAAAGACATAGGTGTGTTCAGCTGGTTTGCAGACGACATCAGCCATATCATCATGACGAGGTAGGCCAGAGAGATTGTCGACTGGAGTGTAAAGCCAGCTGGCTTCACTTTCTGCTACATAAACGGGGGGATTTCCAAAAGTATCTCTAACCAAGTCCAGACTCATAATATGGTCGTAGTGGGTGTGGGTCAGGAGAATCGCACAGACTGGTTTGTTGATTTTCTCGATGGTCTTGCGAATAGCTTCCCAATGGCTACCTGGGTCAACCACAATCAGGTGTTGGTCCCCTTCTAGATAATAAGTGTTTTCATAAGCAACGGGATTCACGGTTTTATGGATTTTCATACTGGCTCCAATCTCAAAGAATGTACTAAACTAAGTATAGCACAGAAGAGGGAAATAAAGTGAAAAGAAAGTCCCTCTTTTGTGTTAGAGGGACAATGATCTTATTTAAACTTGAAACCTTCGTAAATGAGTTTTGCTTTGGGATTCTTTTTCTTGATTTGCTTGGCAAGGGCCTTCATCATAGGAAGAGGTCCACACATATAGACTGTAGTTTGGTCAGGGATTTCTTCTTGATCCAAAGTCAGGTATCCTTTTTCATTGCTATCGACCAGCTGCAGGTCAAAGTTAGCATTTTGACGGGCGTAGTCTCGAAGTAGATCTAGGTAGACAGCATTTTCCTCTCCACGGAAACTATAGTAGAAGCGGACGCTCTTGTCTAGGATAGGATGCTCCCGGATATAAGAGATGAAAGGTGTCATTCCAATTCCACCTGCAATCCAGATTTGCTGCTTTGGACCATGTTCCATAGTCATATGCCCATAGGCGCGATCAACCGCAACCTTGCTACCAACTTGAAGATTGTCATAGATATTCTTGGTGTGGTCACCAGAGTTTTTTATCGTAAAATAAAGAGTTCGTCCTTGTCCTCCTGAGATGGAGAAAGGGTGTGGAGCAGTCTCAAAACCTTTTTGGAAAATTTTTAGAAAGGCAAATTGTCCATATTCGTAAGTGAAAGGATGACTGAGTTCTATTTCAATTTCAGTCGTGTCGTGATTGAGGCGTTTGATTCCTACGATTTTTCCAAGATAGGTGAAACCGATCTTTTGATAAAGGAAAATAATATAAAAACCTGCAAGCAAGCCTAAAATAGCATAGATTCCAAAGATAAGACCTAGGAAACTAAAGGAGAGAAGGCGATTTCCCATGATCATCAAAACATGAAAGAGGCCAAAGATATAAGCTAGATAAACCAATCGATGAATCCATCTCCATGCTTCATACTGGATGTATTGTCCCAGATAGGCAACCAGAACGATGCTGATAAAGATATAGATAGCGATATTTCCAAACTGGGCGGCCAAATGCGAACCCCAGAGACCGCCCATGCTAAAGTTGTGTAGGGTTAGTAGGAGAATGGATAGAAAAGCGGTGAATTTATGAGCTAGATACATCTTTTCAAGTCCGTTAAACCAAGCTTCAAGCAGGGGTAAACGGCTAGCTAGTATAAAAGTAAGTGAAAGAGTAGTGAGAGCTAAACCAGGGATTAGAAACTGACTAACACCTGAACTGAGCCAAGCTAGGATAGTCAGAAACATACTAAGCCCGATAAATAAAATACCTTTTAATGATTTCATAGTTGAAGTCCTTTCACGGATTATCTTATGATAGATGTAATAAGATTTGTTACATTTTAACAAAAAATGAATCTCTAGTCAAGGTTTAGAGTTTCGGCCTCTAAGTCAAATTTTCATGATAATCTATAAATAACGGTTAAGAAATATACTGTTTGATTTGTGTACTTCTTATAGAAATTTTTTTGTTATAACAATATAAGGGTGGGAAAAATTCAACTTCTACAAAACCCTAAAAAACAAATTAATACATAAAAGTGTATTTTATTTAATTATAAGATAAATAATATCTGAAATTTACATGATGTAAACCTATGTGAATGTTGGCATTTTAAAGTATTTGATGTTAAATTATTTTTGTATTTTTCTCAAATAAATTTATTAAAAATGTTGAAAAAGATATAAAAAAGTGTTAGTATGAATATGCATATTGAATACGAGGATATAATCCTTTTAGAATAATGAAATTTAAAGACCATCTTTTGAGTAGGGAAGAAATTTCGTTTTTTTTCTATATTTCAATATCGATATAATAAAAATAGGGAGGTTGTTTTTCTTATGAAGAGTAAGCAACAGGGTTTTAGAACGGAGAAATACATTCGATATGGGATTCGAAAGTATAGTTTTGGAGCGGCATCAGTAGCAATTTCAGCAGGTTTGATGTTTTTAGGCAATGGAGCAGTATCAGCGATGGAACTTCAAGGAGCAGATACTACGCTTGTTTCAACATCGACATTGAATGCGGAATCTTCTACGGAAACAGAAAAACCAGAAACTTCGATAAAAAAAGAAAAAGAAGTTGTCCTTAAGACGGTTGATAAAACGGATTTAGTTAAAAAAATTACAGAACTTGAAGAGAAAGTAAAAACAGCAAAGAATATAGATGACTTGGTACTAACATCTGCTAAAGAACAATTAGATTCTGCGAAATCTGTCATCTCAAAAGAGATAGTTGAGCAAGAGGAAGTGGATACTGAACTTGCTAAGATTAAGGATTTAATTACGGTATTTGCTGAGTCTGTCGAAGTTGGGAAAATAACGGAATCTACAGAAAAAGCAGAAAAAGTAGAAGAAATAAAAGAAACTGTCGAACCAGTCCAAGAAGGTAAAAAAGTTTTAGAACAAGTTACCTCTGAAGCTGAGGTAACCAATGTTTTAGCAACTGAAGCAGTCCGGAAAAATAAGCTTGAGGCTGAAAACAAAGCGGCAATTGAGGCGGCGATAGCTAATAATAAGGAAGTTATTGCGGAAGCTAAAAAAGTGTTAGCTACGGATAGCGTTACAGCTAAACAAGGCAATGAACAATTGTCACGTTTGAACGAGTCAATTCTTGCAGTATATAATGAGCTAAAAAAAGCAGGAATCGGAAAAGATGGAAACTTTGGAGTCGCTTTGGCTGCTCAAGATTTCTATGCCGAAGAGGGTTCTAACACAACTCATGCATCGGAAACAAACGCTGCAAATCATACTGGTAAAGATACCTATACAATTCCAGTACAAGAAATTAAATTAATTACGGGTACTGATGCTACAGGTCTAGAGATTGAAGTCTATTCTAATCAGCGGGTTGGTAATGATACAAATGCTGGAAATGGGATGCATACAGAACAAGGTGGAAAAACTGGTCATAACAACAAAGGACGTGTAGACTATCCATTAACCCCTGATGCTGCTAAAAAGTTAGCTGAAGAAGCACCACTTTGGAGAAATAAACTCCGTGCGGATGGGTCAAGAATTTTAAACGCTGCAACATCGATTTACTCTGCTAACGGTGGTTATGAATACCTAGCTACAGAAATTTATGGCTATGGGTATGAACAAGGAGTTGACAGAGTTTATATTAAAGGTTTGAAAGATCGTATTGCAGTTACAGAAAAAGCCAAGCAAGCTGGTTGGAGTTTAACTTCTGTAACACCAACTAACCTTGTGCCGGGATTGACATACGATTCAGAAACAGACACAATTCAAGGAAAAGTTATAGCGGATATTGAAAATGGAGTTTATGATTTACGATTTAATATTACTGCGACCAATACAGATGGTCGAACGGTAACTTTCCAAATTCAGAATCTTCGTGCTGGCTGGGTCGGGTGGCAAGATAGTACGCCTCCTAAAATAAAATCAGATTCTGAGCGTTATGATCGTATTGTTGGTGACGATGCTAATGTAAATATTCAATTCTATGATGAGTCAGGTGCAAGTGCAACACCAGCCAATAGTCGAGGAACTTATAACTATACGACGGTTGAAGGCAAAGTTGTAAGAGTACCTCAAAGATTCTCTAGAGCAGTGACAGGAATTTCAGGATATAACACTATTAGTGAACAATTAGATGATTCTAAAGTATTAATTCCAGGAACTAAATATAGTGTTGCTAATAGTACTTCTGAAGAGCAAGCTGCTGATCAAACGAATATGGGGAAAGGAATCATTTCTGGAAAATTAACTGAAGCAGGAATTTACACAGTCTCCGTATTTGCAAAAGATTATGATAAGTTGGCTAATAATAATGTTTGGAACCAATCTGGACAAGAAGCGCATGCTACTGTAACATTAGTCGTGAAACCAAAGATTGAGGTTCAAAACGTTGAAACTTACTCAACAGTTGTACCAGTTAAAATTTCTAAAGGTGCATCAAGTGCTAAGGTAACAATGCCGGATGGTACTGTAACCAATCTAAAAGCAGTTAATGGCAAATGGCTCGTAGACAGTGGTTCAACCAACACAGCTGTTTCTGAAAATCAAGAATTAGGTATTGTAGATTCCGATACAGTCTTTAATATTCCTGTGACATCAGAGGCGACTGCCAAAGTTGGTGTGGACAATATTAGAGTAGAAGCATCTGCTGAAAATGTTAAGGGAACTTTCTTACGTGAACAAGTTGAATTAAATGGAACAGATGGGCAAAAACATACTGCTACTTTTAATAAGGCTACCGGACACTGGGAGTTACCTGGCGACTATGCTGAAAGTAAAACACTGAATGGTGATGGTACGACAAGATGGACTAAACGTCAAGTGTACACAGAAGCTCAGCAAGACGGTGGTATGAAATTTTATATCTATGAGTACATTCGACAGCTTGATAGCACTGGGAAAGTGACAAGTGTAGAAACGCCAACTCGTCCAGAAACGATTTATGTTTCTAAGAATACTAATCAGGTAGGAGATGGAATGTCAGTAACTGTCACTTACGATAAACATTCAAATACCTGGGCGTCATCTGATGGAACTGAAGTGACTGCTACTAAGCTTGAAAATGACTCTTGGGAAGTTCATACTAAGTCAGGATTTGGTGGTATTATTAGAGGGACGATTGCAACAAATACTGATGTGGCAACTGTAGTAAATACAAAACCAACAGCAACTTCACAAGATTATACTTCAACAAAAGGTACAGCTGTTGACCTTCGTAATGAAGCAAAAGCTGCAGTAAGCATCTCAGACTCTGAAGATACTAAATATGGAAAAACTACCTATATCACTAGAATCACAGTAACATCGCCTTCAGGAGTTCAAAAAGTATTTGATACCAAACAAGATGCAAATAACTATAATATTGCTAGTGGATATAGCTTAAATGAAGTAGGAGTATATACTGTTAAGATTGATGTTATTGATAGTAATGGAAATTATACTACTGAAGCAACAATCAGTGGAACTGAGTCGGGAGTTGATCATGGAGTTGATTCATCAACCGCTACAACAACCTACCATATTACAGTAACTGATACGATTGAAGGACATAATGTGACTTCGACTGATATTCAAGGTGCTACTCAAAAAGAAACTCCAACCTTTACATCTGTTGGAGATGGATCACCAGTAAAACCAAGTGCTTCTTCGCCTGCTAAGTTAGTAGATCCAAAAACAGGTGGATTTGTTGATACTCTAACAATTGATGGTCAGGGTACCTACTCAATTAATAATGAAACAGGTGAAGTAACTTTTGTTCCATTGAAGACATTTACCGGTACAGCTACACCTGTCACAGTTTCACTTACTGCAAAATTAGGAAAAGATGCTAATTATACGGATATTACAGCAACTGCTACAGCAACGTATACTCCAACTGTAATACCTGTTAAACCAACTTCTACAGATGATGAGTCTGAAGGACCTAAAGGACAAACACAAAACGGTACACCAACTTTTACTGGTGGTAAAGTTGAAGTAAACGGTGTGGAGAAGACTGTTGAAATTGATGAAAATGTTAAACCAACCTTTGATGATGGCACAACTAAGAAAGTTGTTCCGGGAGAAGGAACTTATACCATTGATGAAAATGGTGTGGTAACTTTCACACCAGAAAAAGACTTTGTTGGGAAGGCTTCAGGAGTTACAGTCAAACGAGTTGATAAGAACGGAACAGAAATAACTGCAAAATACACACCAACTGTACGTCCAATTACTTCATTTGTAGATACTGAGGGGAATACATTAATTCCAACCGAAGACGGTGAACAACCGAAGAAAGACATTCCAGGTTACCGCTTCGTAGAGACTAAGAAACTTCCAAACGGTGACACAGAGCACGTTTATGAGAAGGTTAAGACCAGTCACAAGGATAAGGAAGGCAATGAAATTCCAGGTTATCCAAGCGAAGATGGAGAACAACCTAAGAAAGATATCCCAGGTTACCGCTTCGTAGAGACCAAGAAACTTCCAAACGGTGACACAGAGCACGTTTATGAGAAGGTTAAGA
>NZ_AJRG02000021.1:0-26770 GCF_000298715.2 Streptococcus sp. GMD5S | reverse complement strand
CTACTGCCGGAGCACCGCTTTCTGCATAGGCTGGAACACTCGCTACTACCGGAGCACCGCTTTCTCCATAAACTGGAACATTCGCTACTGCTGGAGCACCGTTTTCTCCATAAACTGGGACATTCGCTACTGCTGGAGTACCGCTTTCCCCATAGGCTGGGAGTTCATTTACAGCAGCTTCTACCGCATTTGCACCTTTGTTGTATTCTGGCAACTCTGCAGTTGCAGCTTCTACTGCGTTCACCCCGCCTGTAAAGTCTTCAATTTCAAGAACAACTGACATAACACTACTTAGAGTCTTAATAGCAACCTCATAGTCTGCTAAAGCTTGTTGCAAGTCTTTTACTTGACTATTCTTGTCACCAGAAACTTTTAAACTTGATAATTGCGCTTTAATCTTAGCAACTTGCTCTTCTAATTTACTTAGCTCAAGTTTTTTCGCATTACTATTTTCTTCCGCTGCTTCCTTGTCCGCTGCAGCAAGTTTAGCTTGGTCTTGGATTGAGAAATCTTCTTGGCTCATCGCTTCGGCCGGTGTCACCTGATCGCTGTCTTCTGCCAATAAATCATCTAACAAGTTGGACGCTTCAATATCGCCTTCTTCGATAGCTTTCAAGATGCCGTCCTTGCCAATCACTTCTTTAGCTGCCTTAATCGCTGCTTCCTTATCAGTGATAGTGACATCTTTGTTGATGTCGTCGATTGTCTCTTTTTCAATTTTTTCTAGGGTAGTGATTAAATCTGAGCGAACTTTTGCTGCTGCTTCCGCTGCTTCCTTATCTGCTGCAGCAAGTTTGGCTTGGTCTTGGCTTGAAAGTTGAGATTGAGTTTTTGCTTCAGCTGGTGTTACTTGATCACTGTCTTCTGTCAAGAAATCTGCCAGCAAGTCGGACGCTTCGATATCGCCATCTTCGATAGCTTTCAAGATAGCATCCTTGCCAATCACTTCTTTAGCTGCCTTGATGGCTGCTTCCTTATCAGTGATAGTGGCATCCTTGTTGATGTCATCAATGGTTGATTTTTCGATACCTTCAAGAGCAGTCAACAATTCGCTGTGAGCCTTAGCTTCTGCAGCTTGCTTAGCTTCTTCCTCTTTCTTAGCCTCCTCGGCTGCTTCCTTATCTGCTGCAGTGAGTTTAGCTTGGTCTTGACTTGAGAAATCTTCTTGGCTCTTCACTTCGGCCGGTGTCACCTGATCGCTGTCTTCTGCCAAGAAATCATCTAACAAATCTGACGCTTCGATATCGCCATCTTCGATAGCTTTCAAGATAGCTTCCTTACCAATCACTTCCTTAGCTGCCATAATCGCTGCTTCCTTATCAGTGATAGTAGCATCCTTGTTGATGTCATCGATAGTTGATTTTTCGATTTTTTCTAGGGTAGCGATTAAATCTGAGCGAACTTTTGCTGCTTCTTCCGCTGCTTCCTTGTCCGCTGCAGCGAGTTTAGCTTGGTCTTGGCTTGAGAAATCTTCTTGGCTCATCGCTTCGGCCGGTGTTACCTGGTCACTGTCTTCTGCTAAGAAATCATCTAACAAGTCTGAGGCATCAATGTCGCCTTCTTCGATAGCTTTCAAGATGCCGTCCTTGCCAATCACTTCTTTAGCCGCCTTGATCGCTGCTTCCTTATCAGTGATAGTGGCATCCTTGTTGATGTCATCTATGGTTGATTTTTCAATTTTTTCTAAGGTAGCGATTAGATCTGAGCGAACTTTGGCTGCATCAACCTGAGCCTCTTTATCAGCTTCATCTAACTTAGCTTGGTCTTCATCTGTGAATTCTGATACAGGTTCAGCTACTGTTTTATGCTCGCTTGTATCTGCTGGCCAGTCTACAATAACATCACCAATCTCCAAATCCTCATCTGCGATAACCTTCAAAAGATTTTCTTTACCAATCTCTTCTTTGGCTTCTTTGATAGCCGCTTCTTTATCGATGATTGAAGCGTCTTTTTTAATATCTTCAATTACAGCATTTTCAAGAGATTCTAGGGCTTGAACCAGAGCATCCGTCACTTGAGAAACTTGTTCTTTGGCATCTTTTTCAGCTTGGTCTAGTAGGGTTTTCTCCTCAGTAGATAATTTTTTATTAGTTTGAACTTCAGGACCTGTTACCACAGACTTATCTTCTGCACCTTCTGGCAATTCAGCGATGATATTATCTAAGCTGAGCTCTCCAGACTCAAGAGTATCTGAAATATACATCTTACCGATATATTCCTTCACAGCTTCAGCTGCATCCTCTTTGTCCTCAATTGCTTCCTTATCCTTAATATCACTAATAGCCTGTTCCTCAAGTTCATCCAAAGCCTTCATCAACTCTTCTTTGGTCATCTTAGCTGGATTTGTCGCACCAGGATTAGCTGGACTAGCGTTTTCTGATCCCTTTTCAGTTTGAGCATCGCTCTCCACTTCTGTTCCAGCTTGTGGTTGTGCAGGAGCAACCGCCTGCTCTTCTGCTTTCCCTTCATCTGCCTTAACTACTGAAGGCTGTGAAACGAGTACACTAGCACCCAATACAGCTGCACTTGCTAAACTTGTTAAAATAACTTTCCTCTTGTCCATTAGACAATGCCCCTTTATAGTTTTTAATATTATTATATTATACTATTCAAAGAACGTCAACTAATTCGATATCCATTTTAAAATTTTATCAACAAGAAGAAAGCCTGTATGATGTTTAAGAGACACTTCCTATCCTTACCCCATCACTGTCTAGTCTGTAGCCATCAATAATCGTATTAACAGCTAAGGCTCCCGAAGCATTGACATAGTAATGTTTGCCCGAGACTTGGAACCATTGACTAGCTTTCATCTGGCCAGATTCCTCTAAGTAATACCAAGTTCCCTTGTCTTTAAGCCATCCCGTCTGCATCTCACCCGAAGCCTTTAGATAATACCAATGAGAGCCATCCTTAATCCATCCAGTTGACATGGCCCCATTTTCTTTTAAATGATACCAATTGCCGTTAACTTTTTTCCATCCTGTCGCTAGCTTACCATTCTCTCTGTAATACCAACTCCCTCCTTCTTTTTTCCATCCATTCTCTGTATTGCTTAACTCTGCATACTGCACATATCTTCTAGAACCGCTATAAGACAAATAACCAATCCACTTATAACCATCCTTTTCAAGAACTTGATCATAACTCACACTCTCACCAGCATAATAGTAGTCAATAACCTTTCCTGTACTTGACGGTTGGTCCATAATAGGTGATTTCCCCGTGAATACTATTGTCCCACTAGACGGAAGCTCTGAGCTACGAGCATTCTCACCCGCACTATGGCTAGTAGATAAATCCTTGAAATGAATAAAACCTGTCATCGAACTAGCCTTGACTTTTCGACGGTTATACTTTTCTCGAACCCCATAGTTATACTCTTCGATTTCAATCGTATCCCCTGATACATTTGATACCCAGGCCACGTGCCCATAATATCCTTCTGTCGACCAAGCAATAGCCCCAACTTCTGGCTTAGTATCCACACGGTAGCCTTCTCGCCTTGCACGATGTCCCCATTCATTCGCATTTCCGTAGGCAGGAGGAATCTCAAAGCCATTTACACTACTCAAACGAAAGGCCGCAAAAGAGGTACACTGGCGAGAATACATTCGCCACTGATCGATTTCAACACTACCATTTTTGTAGTGAAGCGGATAGTCATCTCCACGCGCTACACTATCGGCCTGAACCGATTCTCCACCAAACAAAAAGGTACTCGTAACAAACAAAGTAGCCAGCCCTACACCCAACTGAGTATATCCACTCTTCTTAACTCCTGATTTAAAAAACGTCATTCATTCTCCTTAATAATATATATTTCCGAGGTTACCCTCGTTTATACTATTCGGGAGAAAAAGAAAAAAGTGAGCAAAGCTCACTTCATTTTAGGATTCTTAGTCTAGATAGCGAATCAAGTTCTTTTCTGTCAAGATATCTGAGTAGGTGAAGGATTCAACGTAGACATTGGCTTGTTTGTCTCCTTCAACATCCCCAAATTCAACGATAAATAGAGATGGATACACCTCAATTAGCTTACCCAATCTATTTTTTTGGCGCTTACGGCCATTCTCCAAAGTCATTTCAACGACTTGTCCCTCATGCGCCTTGATCTCTTCTTTGATTTTTTTCATCTTGGCTACATCTGTAAATGCATCTGACATCTTATGCCTCCCTCTTTGAGATACTTGAAAATTTATTGTATTCTTTTTGGAAAATCAATTCCACCGTTCCACGAGCTCCACTACGGTTTTTCTCGATGATAACCTCAACCTTGTTATTTGGAATTCCTTCCTCTTCTTCACCCGCACGATCGTAGTAGTCATCACGGTATAGAAAGGCTACGATATCCGCATCCTGCTCGATAGAACCCGATTCACGAATATCAGACAAGACTGGTCTCTTATCCTGACGCTGTTCCACTCCACGAGATAACTGACTGAGAGCAATGACTGGAACCTTCAATTCCTTAGCTAGAATTTTCAACTGACGAGAAATTTCAGAGACTTCTTGTTGGCGGTTCTCACGACCAGTACCTGTGATAAGCTGTAGGTAGTCGATCAAAATCAAGCCTAGATTGCCTGTTTCTTGAGCCAGTTTACGTGAACGCGAACGAATTTCCGTGATCCGAATCCCTGGCGTATCATCAATATAGATACTCGCGTTGGCTAGATTCCCTTGAGCAATGGTATATTTTTGCCACTCCTCATCAGTCAATTGACCAGTACGGATAGAATGAGACTCCACCAAACCTTCTGCTGCCAGCATACGGTCTACTAGGCTTTCTGCACCCATTTCTAGCGAAAAGATAGCAACCGTCTTGTCCAACTTAGTCCCGATGTTCTGAGCAATGTTCAAGGCAAAGGCCGTCTTACCAACCGCTGGTCGCGCCGCTAGGATAATTAACTCCTCCTCATGAAGACCTGTCGTCATATGGTCCAAATCACGGTAGCCCGTTGCAATACCTGTGATATCCGTTGTTTGTTGTGACCGAACTTCTAGGTTCCCAAAGTTGATATTTAGAATATCACGGATGTTCTTGAACCCACTACGATTGGCATTTTCGCTAACATCAATGAGCCCCTTTTCAGCCTGAGCAATGATTTCATCTGCAGGCTTAGAAGCCTCATAAGCTTGGTTGACAGACTCTGTCAACTTGGAAATCAAGCGACGTAGCATAGCCTTTTCAGCTACGATTTTAGCATAATATTCTGCATTAGCTGAAGTTGGTACAGAGTTGACAATTTCAACAAGGTAAGACAAGCCACCAATATTTTGGAGATCCCCTTGACTATCCAAAATCGTCCGAACCGTCGTCGCATCAATCGCTTCCCCACGATCCGACAAATCTACCATCGCTTGGAAAATCAACCGATGAGCATACTTAAAGAAGTCACGAGAATCAATGTATTCTCGGACAAAAACGAGCTTACTCTCATCTATAAAAATAGCTCCCAGAACAGATTGTTCTGCTAAAATATCCTGAGGTTGAACTCGCAGTTCCTCTACTTCTGCCATCCGACTTTCCTTCCTTTTACAATCTTGTCAAGAAGTTGTAAACTTAACCTTCTTTTACACGAAGATTGATGATACTTGTAACATCTTGGTAGATCTTCACTGGTACATCAATCAAACCTACTGCTCGAATTGGTGCTTGCACTTGAATATTGCGTTTGTCAATCTTGATACCAAATTGCTTAAGCAATTCTTCTGCAATCTTCTTGTTGGTGATGGATCCAAATGTACGACCATCTGGTCCAACCTTTTCAACAAACTCTACAACCGTTTCTTCTGCTTCTAGCTTAGCCTTGATGGCTTTTGCTTCAGCAATCATTTCAGCATGAGCCTTTTCTTCTGATTTTTGTTTTCCACGCAACTCACCCACTGCTTGAGCAGTCGCTTCCTTGGCCAAATTCTTTTTAATCAGGAAGTTTTGAGCATAGCCAGTTGGCACTTCCTTAATTTCGCCTTTTTTTCCTTTTCCTTTAACATCTGCTAAAAAGATTACTTTCATTCTTCTTTCTCCTTTTCCTTTAGTTCTTCCAGGATTAGTTGAGTCAATTTTTCTCCTGCTTCCGACAAACTCATATCCTCGATTTGCGCAGCTGCTAGATTAAAGTGACCACCACCACCCAGCTCTTCCATAATGCGTTGCACATTGATTTTACTACGACTTCGAGCCGAGATAGAAATAAATCCTTGTGTATTTTTTGCCAGAACGAAGCTGGCTTCAATGCCAGACATAGCCAGCATAGCATCGGCAGCCTTACTGATAACAACTGTGTCATAAGACATTGAGTCCCTAGCTTGGGCAATCAAGATATCTGAACCTAACTTACGACCTTGTAAAATGAGTTCATTTACCTCACGGTACTCTTCAAAATCTGTCGCAGCAATCTCCTGGATAGCAATACTGTCACTTCCCCGTGTTCTCAGATAGCTAGCCACATCAAAGGTTCGACTCGTCACGCGAGATGTGAAATTCTTGGTATCCAGCATCATACCAGCCATCAAAACACTGGCCTGCATACGACTCAAACGATTTTTCTTAGAATTTTGGAACTGAATCAATTCTGTGACCAGCTCACTGGCACTACTTGCCCCACTTTCAATATAGGTGATGACTGCATTCTCAGGGAAATCCTGATCACGTCTATGATGGTCAATAACAATAGTTTGAGTGAACAAATCATAAAAATCTTTTGACAAAGTCAAAGCCGTCTTGGAATGATCCACCAGAATCAATAATGAACGGTTTGTAACTAACTTCATCGCATCTGTAAGAGATAAAAGTTTCGTGACATCTTCCTTCTTCAAGAACTGAATAGCACGTTTGATATCTGCTGGCATATGTTCTGCATCATAGACAGCATAACTGTTCTCAATAATATTACTTGCAAACAACTGCATACCGACAGCAGATCCCAAAGCATCCATATCTAGATTTTTATGACCGACTACAAAAACTTGGTCAACACTTCGAATCTTATCAGAAATGGCTGTCATCATGGCTCTGGTACGTGTACGAGTACGTTTGATAGATGCAGCAGTTCCTCCACCAAAGTAGACAGGATTCTTGGTTTCGTTATTTTCCTTGACCACCACCTGGTCACCACCGCGAACTTCTGCTAAGTTCAAGTTGAGCAAGGCAATTTTCCCTATCTCTTCATGGTTTCCATCACCATAAGAAAATCCCATACTTAAAGTTAGGGCTAGCTGCCTCTGTTTTGATTCTTCTCGGAAAGTATCAATAACGGAGAATTTATCATTCATCAATTCCTCTAGTACCGTGTAATCTGTGAATACATAAAAACGATCCATCCCCACACGGCGAGAAAACATAGCATACTTACTAGCAAATTCTGAAACAAAATTAGCTACAAAGCTATTGATATGGCTGATATCAGAGTCAGATGTCGCATCCTCCAAATCATCATAGTTATCTACTGAGATGACTCCAATGACTGGACGGCTAGTTACCAATTCGACAGTTGCTTCGTACTCCCCAGAAACATCAAAGAAATACAAAACACCCGAAGCCTTGTCCATATGAACAGCATATCGTGTTTCGCCCAAGGTAGCATACGAACCTGGATTCCCAACAGAAGCCTTGATGATGGTTTGAATTAACTCAACATCAATTTCGCCTTCTTCAGTAGTTAAAATCAGCTCAGCATAGGGATTAAACCATTCCACTTCTCCACTTGATAAGTCTAATTTCAGTACTCCCACCGGCATTTGATCAAGCAAAGTACTCAAGCTATTTTCGGCTTGGTGATTTACATATTGGATTTGTTCAATTTCGCTCTTTTCATACTGTTTTTTTTGCCAAACGAATAAAAGCAAATAAAGCAGTACAAATAAAAACAAAACAGTGATTGTTACAGCAAGATTATGTGAAAAAATAATCAGCAAAGTTAAGATTCCGAAAGTTGCAAGTCCTAGCAAGACTGCAGAAAACGGGATTAAATTATTTTTTTTCATTCTAAACCTCTTGCGCATTATTATATCACAAAAACCCTTAAAAAGCGACCTTTTAAAAGATGCAAGCCTTTCTTTCATGATTGATTTCTCTAACTTCAGACACAAAAAGAGGAGGGAATCATCACCCTCCTACCCACGTGTTCAGATCACTAACACCTAACGTTCCACGATAAGGGCAGTCCCCATCCCTCCTCCGATACAGAGAGTTGCTAAGCCAGTTTTAGCATCACGTTTCATCATCTCATGTAGCAGCGTTACTAGGATACGGCAACCGGAAGCCCCAATTGGGTGACCAAGAGCAATGGCGCCACCATTGACGTTGACAATATCTGTGTTGAAACCAAGTGTTTTACCAACCGCACAAGCCTGGGCAGCAAAGGCTTCATTTGACTCAATCAAGTCGAGATCTTCAACTGTCAAATTGCCTTTTTCAAGAGCCTTGCGAGTCGCATAAATCGGTCCACATCCCATCATCTTAGGATCCAAACCTGCATTTGCATACGAACGAATGTGGGCAATCACTGAAAGTCCTAATTCTTCAGCTTTTTCAGCACTCATCATCAAGACAGCGGCTGCTCCGTCATTGATGCCTGAGGCATTTCCCGCTGTGACAGAACCGTCTTTTTTGAAAACCGGACCTAGCTTAGACAGGCTCTCCAAGCTAGCATCTTTTCTAGGATATTCATCTGTATCAAAAACGATAGGATCGCCTTTGCGTTGAGGAATGACAACTTGCACAATCTCTTCTTTAAAACGACCAGATTCTATAGCTGCAACTGCTCGTTTTTGTGACTCTAAAGCAAGGGCATCTTGCTCTTCTCGACTGATGCCATATTTTTCAGCCACATTCTCAGCTGTAATCCCCATATGGTATTCGTTAAAAGCATCAGACAAACCGTCCTTAATCATGGTATCTACCACTTTTGAATCGCCCATACGGCCGCCCCAACGGAAGCTTGGCATAACGTATGTCGCCTGACTCATGTTTTCTGCACCACCAGCTACGATAATATTTGCATCGCCACACTGAATTGCTTGAGCAGCCAACTGCACTGCCTTCAAACCGGAACCACAAACCTTGTTGATAGTAAAGGCTGGTGTAAATTCAGGGAGTCCTGCATGAATGCTCATTTGACGAGCTACGTTTTGACCTAAACCTGCGCCTAGTACATTCCCCATAATCACTTCGTCTACCTGCTCTGGTTTGACATTGGCTTTTTCCAAAGCACTCTTAACAACCAAAGCTCCCAAATCAACAGCTGAAACATTCTTCAAACTTCCTCCAAAGGAGCCTATTGGAGTTCGCACTGCTGAAACAATCACCACGTCTTTCATAACTGCCCCCGTTTATACCTTTTATAATAATGCAATACAAAAGTGGTTTACACTGGTGTAAACCACTTTAAACATTCTATTTTATGATTCTTTTACTTCTAACAAACCGACTTCACCATCTTCACGGCGATACAAAACACTAGTTGTTTGATCTTCTACATCTACATAGATAAAGAAATCATGCCCCAATAAATCCATTTGAAGAAGGGCTTCTTCTAAATCCATTGGCTTCAAATCAATTTGTTTTGAACGAACGACTTTTGGTTGCACAACATTTGCATCTTCAACCAGAGCATCTGTAAAGAGTTGACTTGTCGCAACTTTATTTTTATTCTTACGTTCGATTTTAGTTTTATTTTTACGAATCTGACGTTCAATTTTATCTGTTACAAGATCGATAGAACCATACATATCTTGAGAAATATCTTCAGCACGAAGAGTGATAGATCCAAGCGGAATTGTTACTTCAACCTTTGCTGTTTTTTCACGGTAAACTTTCAAGTTTACACGTGCATCCAACTCCTGCTCAGGTTGAAAATACTTTTCGATCTTTTCGAGTTTAGAAACTACATAATCACGAATTGCTTCTGTTACTTCTAGGTTTTCACCACGGATACTATATTTAATCATATAAGTACCTTCTTTCTAAACATTTTTGTTTTTCTAACTATATTATAACGCTTTCATTTTCATTTTGCAAATTTTTTCCTCATCTTACAAGGGAAAAAGTTTTAACTTCCAAAGCACCTGCTTCTTCCAAAAGTCGTTTCACTCGATTCACAGTTGCCCCTGTTGTATAGATGTCATCAATCAGCAAAATCTTCTTAGGAAGTGAGATACCATCTTTAATAAAAAATGGAATTTCAGTAGCTAACCTTTCCAAACGACTTTTAGAAGAACTAGCGCTCTCTTCTCTTTTTCCTAATATATCTTTAAAAGAAAAGCCTGCTGCCTCAACCAAACCTTCAACCTGGTTAAATCCCCTCTCAAGCAATCTTCCAGGACTTAGGGGAATCAACACAAATTGATAGTCTCCATACTTTTTCAACTCATTAGCAAGTACAGGAGCAAAAACCTTTCTAAGCAGAAAATCTCCATCAAACTTATATCGACTGAAAAAGTCTTTCATAGCTTGATTATAGGTAAAGATTGCCTTATGATCAACCTGAATTCCTTCTTTACACCAAAGTTTACAATCTTGACACTTAGTTGACATGCCTGTTTTCATACAGTTTGGGCAATAATTCTCACCAATCTTCTCAAAACTAGAAGCACAAGCTGAGCAAAGATAACTGCAGTCATCCTTCAAAAGGAAGAGACTGCTAAAAGTCAGCTCACTCTTTGTAGTCTGGCCACATAGTAAACAGTTCATAATCCCGCCTCCTTGTTCATCTGCTTGATTTCCTTGATTGCCTTCTTGATGGAAGCATTTAACCCATCATGAAAGAAGAGCAACTCACCAGTTGGTCTGTCCATACTACGTCCAACTCGACCACCAATCTGAATCAAGCTAGACTTGGTAAAGAGTCGATGATTAGCTTCTACTACGAAAACATCCACACAAGGGAAGGTGACTCCGCGTTCCAATATTGTTGTACTGATCAGTATTGTTAGTTCTCCATCTCGAAAAGCTTGCACCTGCTCTAATCGGTCTTCTGTCACAGAAGACACAAAGCCGATATTCTCATTCGGGTACTGCTCCTTCAAGATTTCTTTTAGTTTTTCGCCTTTCTTAATCTCTGATGCAAAAATCAGTAAGGGATAACCTGTTCTTCTCTGTTTCTCAATATAAGTCTTTAACTTGGTTGACAATTGATTTTTCTCTAAACAGCGATTAAAATCCGATAACCAGACTGGTTTAGGAATAATCAAAGGATTTCCATGAAACCGTCTCGGCAAGCTTAATCTTTTTAATTCCCCTGTGCGAACCTTCCTATCTAACTCATCTGTAGAAGTTGCTGTAAGGAATATCCTCAATCCATCCTCCTTTACACTATTCTTTACAGCATAGTAAAGCATAGTGTTGTCAACATAAGGAAAGGCATCTACTTCATCCACTATCAACAAATCAAAAGCATGATAAAATTTTAATAACTGATGAGTTGTTGCAATTACTAAGGGAGTTCGAAAATAGGGCTCTGATTCGCCATGGAGTAGCGCTATATCGCAAGCAAAGTCATTCTGCAGTCGTTTATACAGCTCCAAACACACATCAATTCGAGGGCTGGCTAAACAAACTGCACCACCTTCATCAATCACTTTAGCCACAACTTGATAAATCATCTCTGTCTTTCCCGCTCCTGTTACAGCGTGAACCAAGGTTGGCTCTTGCTTGTCTACCGCCTGAAGCAGTCCCTCTGACACTTTTTCTTGAAAAGGTGTTAACTGACCACGCCATTTGAGAACATCTTGCTTAGGAAAATCTTCCTGCGGAAAATAGTACAAAGCTTGATCACTCCTGACTCGCTTCATCAGCAAACACTCCCTACAATAGTAAGCGCCTATAGGCAAATGCCATTCTTCTAGAATACTACTATTACAACGTTGACAAAACAGTTTCCCTTTCTCTTTTCTCATTGCTGGAAGTTTCTCAGCCATCTGCCGTTCTTCTTCTGTTAATTCTTTCTCAGTAAACAAGCGACCGAGGAAATTTGGATTTACTTTCATACTTCTTTATTCGTAAAAATCTAGCGCTTTAGGTAATTTTTTAGTACAATTAAATCATGGAATTTAAAACAATTAAAGAGAACGGGCAAGTCCAAGAAGAAATCAAAAAATCACGCTTTATCTGTCACGCAAAGCGTGTCTATAGTGAAGAAGAAGCTCGTGACTTTATCACTGCTATCAAAAAAGAGCACTACAAAGCCACCCATAACTGCTCTGCTTTTATTGTAGGTGAACGCAGTGAGATCAAGCGTACAAGTGATGATGGCGAACCTAGTGGTACTGCTGGAGTCCCTATGCTTGGCGTCTTAGAAAATCATAATCTTACGAATGTCTGCGTAGTAGTTACTCGTTACTTTGGTGGAATTAAGTTAGGTGCTGGTGGTTTGATTCGCGCTTACGCAGGAAGTGTAGCCTTGGCTGTCAAAGAAATAGGCATTATTGAAATCAAAGAGCAAGCTGGCATAGCCATTCAGATGTCTTACGCTCAGTATCAAGAATATAGCAATTTTCTTAGAGAACATAAACTCACGGAAATCGATACAAACTTTACAGATCAAATCGATACCATCATTTATGTTGATAAGGAAGAGAAAGAAAATATCAAGTCTGCTCTTGTAGAGTTTTTTAATGGAAAGGTTACTTTAACAGATCAAGGTTTACGAGAAGTTGAAGTTCCTGTAAACTTAGTGTAAACAAAGGAGAAATACATGGCGTTTGGGAAATTTATTCAAGGACTTGCTGGTAACTTCAGCGAGGAAAACAAAGAGACTCTTATCAAAGAATATGGTCAATACCTACTAGAGAATGAAGAAATCCAAAGTGGATATAAGCTCATTCGTGACGCAATCATCTTTACAAATATTCGTATCATCTTTACAGATAAGCAAGGCGCTACTGGTCGCAAGGCGTCTGTTAAGTCACTCTTTTTGATGAACATTGTAAACGTTGAAATGGAAACTGCTGGAGCAGGTATAGATGATAGTGAGATTACAATCACTTACTTAGAAAATATCTTTCTAAAAGCACACAATGAGCATCTGAGTTTCCATAAATTTGAATTCCCTAAAAAAACGGACATCCTTCCGCTTTACACCTATTTATTAGAATTGGCTTATCACAATCGATTAAAAATTAATGGCTTAGACCTTTGATATAAAAAAATCCTATCACTTTGATAGGATTTCTATATTTTACAAATAGCCTTGAGCGCGTTATACTAGTATCATCTTATACAAAGAGGTATATCTATGACTATTTATAATAATATCACTGAACTAATTGGACAAACACCGATTGTTAAACTCAACAACATTGTTCCAGAGGGTGCTGCAGACGTCTATGTTAAACTAGAAGCTTTTAACCCTGGATCGTCAGTAAAAGACCGTATTGCCCTTAGCATGATTGAAAAAGCGGAACAAGATGGTATTCTAAAACCAGGTGCTACCATTGTTGAAGCAACGAGTGGAAACACTGGTATCGGTCTTTCATGGGTCGGTGCTGCTAAAGGATATAAAGTTGTTATCGTCATGCCTGAAACGATGAGTGTGGAACGACGTAAGATTATCCAAGCCTATGGTGCTGAACTCGTCCTCACTCCTGGTAGCGAAGGAATGAAAGGAGCTATTGCTAAAGCTCAAGAAATCGCTGCTGAACGTGACGGCTTCCTTCCCCTCCAATTTAATAATCCAGCTAACCCAGAAGTACACGAAAGAACAACAGGAGCTGAAATACTGGCTGCTTTCGGTTCTGATGGTTTAGATGCTTTTGTGGGTGGTGTTGGCACCGGTGGAACGATCTCAGGTGTTTCTCACGCTCTTAAAGTAGCAAATTCAAACATTCAAGTTTATGCAGTTGAGGCAGACGAGTCAGCTATCTTGTCTGGTGAAAAACCAGGACCTCACAAAATTCAAGGCATCTCAGCTGGATTTATTCCTGAAACACTTGATACAAAAGCCTATGATGGTATCGTCCGCGTAACGTCAGATGATGCTCTAGCACTTGGCCGTGAAATTGGTGGAAAAGAAGGCTTCCTTGTTGGGATTTCTTCAGCTGCAGCAATTTACGGGGCAATTGAGGTTGCCAAGAAATTAGGTACAGGTAAGAAAGTCCTTGCTTTAGCACCAGATAACGGCGAACGTTATTTGTCTACAGCACTCTATGAATTTGAAGTGTAGCCCCCTAAATGCACTTAGCCCTTATTAAAGGGCTTTTTGTTTACTTATATAGAGCCTACTCTCTAGACAAAAAGAAAAAGGAAGCAATTTGCTTCCTTTTCTATTAGTTATTCAAGGCTGCTGCCATTGTAGCTGCAACTTCAGCTTCAAAGTCATTTGCAGCTTTCTCAATACCTTCACCAACTTCAAAGCGAGCGAACTCAACTACTGAAGCGTTAACTGATTCAAGGTATGCTTCAACTGTCTTGCTGTCGTCCATGATGTAGACTTGTGCAAGAAGTGTGTATGCTTGGTCAACCTTAGTGTTGTCAAGCATGAAGCGATCCATTTTACCTGGGATGATTTTGTCCCAGATTTTTTCTGGTTTGCCTTCTGCAGCCAACTCAGCTTTGATATCAGCTTCAGCTTGAGCAATCACTTCATCAGTCAATTGTGCTTTTGATCCATACTTCAAGTGTGGAAGAGCTGGTTTACCAACCATTGCACGGCTTTCGTTATCTTGGTCGATGACGTGGTTCAATTGTGCCAACTCATCTTTAACGAATTGCTCATCCAATTCTTTGTAAGAAAGAACTGTTGGTTTCATCGCAGCAATGTGCATTGAGATTTGTTTAGCAAGCGCTTCGTCTCCACCTTCAATAACAGAGATAACACCGATACGGCCACCGTTGTGTTGGTAAGCTCCAAAGTGTTGTGTATCTGTTTTTTCGATTAAAGCAAAACGACGGAATGAGATTTTTTCTCCGATAGTTGCTGTTGCAGATACATATGCAGCCTCAAGAGTTTCACCTGAAGGCATTGTCAAAGCAAGAGCTTCTTCATTGTTCGCTGGTTTTCCTTCAGCAATTACTTTAGCTGTAGCATTTACCAAGTCAACGAATTGAGCGTTTTTCGCAACGAAGTCAGTTTCAGCGTTTACTTCAACTACTGCTGCAACGTTACCGTTAACATAAACACCAGTTAAACCTTCTGCAGCAACGCGGTCAGCTTTCTTAGCTGCTTTCGCCATACCTTTTTCACGAAGCAATTCAATCGCTTTTTCGATGTCACCGTCTGTTTCTACAAGCGCTTTTTTAGCGTCCATAACACCGGCACCAGATTTTTCACGCAACTCTTTTACAAGTTTAGCTGTAATTTCTGCCATTTTGATTCTCCTATATTTTTTAAAAAATAGGAGAGCTGGGCTAGGCCCCGCCCTCCTAGGTAATTACTATTTATATGAATTAAGCGTTGTCGCCTTCTACAACTTCAACGATTTCTTCGATTGAGTCTGCTTGAGCTTCTGAAGCTGCAAATTCTGCTTCAACTGCTGCTGCATCTTCACCTTGACGTCCTTCGATGATAGCGTCAGCCAATTTAGCAGTGATCAATTTAACCGCGCGGATAGCGTCATCGTTAGCTGGGATGATTACATCGATATCATCTGGATCAGTATTTGTGTCAACCATCGCTACAACTGGGATACCCAATTTTTTAGCTTCTTTAACAGCGATTTGTTCTTTATGTGGGTCAACTACGTACATTACATCTGGGATACGAGGCATGTCTTCGATACCACCCAAGAATTTTTCAAGACGTGCACGTTGTTTGTTAAGAAGTGCAACTTCTTTCTTAGGAAGAACGTCGAAGATTCCTTCTTCTTCCATACGTTTGATTTCTTTCAAACGAGCAATACGTTTTTGGATAGTTCCCCAGTTAGTAAGAGTTCCACCCAACCAACGGTGGTTGATGTAGTATTGACCTGAACGCTCTGCTTCTTCTTTAACAGCGTCAGCAGCTTGTTTCTTAGTACCAACAAACAACACAACTGCATCGTTAGCTGCTGCATCACGCATAAAGTCGTAAGCTTGGTCAGCGTATTTTACAGTTTGTTGCAAGTCGATAACGTGGATTCCGTTACGCTCAGTGAAGATGTACTTAGCCATCTTAGGGTTCCAGCGACGAGTTTGGTGACCAAAGTGTACACCAGCCTCAAGAAGTTGTTTCATTGAAATTACTGCCATGAGTATTTCTCCTTTTTGTTTTTTCCTCTCCTAGACTTCAACTTGCAAGACGACCCGAGGGCAACAGTCTCACAATTCATCAAGAATGAGTATTATCGTTTACACGACAAGTTTCATTCTATCATATTTTATCAATATTTTCAAGTGTTTTTGCTAGTTTTTAGCCTAACTTAAGACTAAAAAAGAAAAGAGACTCACATCGAGCCTCTTCGTTTCATTCATTAGTTTGGATAGATGTAAGTAACATAACCTTCAGAAGTTGTAGTTGGGTTGAACCATCCACGTTTGTTACCGATTGTACGATCTCCACCGTAGTTTGATTCTGATACTTGAATGCTAGTTGATGATGAAACTGCTGTAACAACCGCTACGTGTCCATATCCACCGTCATTCCAACATGCAATCGCACCAACTTGTGGAGTTGATCCTGTACGAAATCCTGCAGCTGCTGCACTTGTAGCCCACTGCGCTCCGTTACCCCAGTAATCCCCAGCCCAAGGTGCTAATGTCTTAGCTCCCCAAGTACATTCACCAGTTGGATAACTTGAAGCGTTCGTACTGTATGTTGGACGCTGTCTAGTTGGAGTTGGAGCAGGTGCTGGAGTATAGCTTGAATCATCATCTGACGAAGAGCTTGAAGTTGCTTGCACTTGATCTGAAAGTGTTGTATTTCCAGAAGCAACAACTGATTGTTGTTGGCTTGTTTGACGTGCTTTATAAGCCGCTTCTGCTTCAGCTGCTGCTTTTGCTTCTGCCTCTGCTGCTGCTTTTTGTTCCAATAAAGTAGCTTTATCACTTTCTGCAGTAGCTTTCTCTGCAGCAAGGTTTAACTCAGCAACTTTCAACTCTGCTTGTTTTGTTGTCAATGCTTGTGCATCGTCAGCAAGCGTTTGTTGGTTCGCAATGACAGTGTTGATTGCTTCATTATTTGCAACCTGTTTTTCAGCAATAGATTTCTTATCAGCTTTCTGTTGTTCCAACATTTTGTTGTTAGCTGATACAATCTCGCTCATGGCTGCAACACGTGAAATAGCTTCCGTAATTGATTTTGAGTTTACAATTGTATTGATGTAGCTAGTTGCAGCACCGTTAGTTTGTGCGCTACGTGCTTGTTTCTCCAAAGATTCATTACGAGCAACAATGTTCTTAGAGAGCTCTGTAATTTCTCCTTCAAGTTTTTTAGATTCAGCCTGTAGAGTTTCATTCTCAGCTTCCAAGTTCGTTTGTTGAGTTTGGATAGCTGTAACTTGCGTTTGGATTTCATCTACTTGTTTTTGAGCTTCTTTTTGTTGAGATGTCAAATTACTAATCTTACTATCTTGAGCAGCAATCTTTTCATCAGTTGTTTCAGCGTGGACAGTTGTCAATACCGCCGCTTGAGACACTAATACTGTACTTAATAAAAGTGACGCTAAGATTTTTTTCTTCATATTGTGTAGATACTCCTTCTATTTAAGACATTACTAGTATACCAAAAAAAGACATAATAAATATTACGCCTTTGTTACATTTTTATTTCTTTCTTATAGATAACATTTTTCAAAAATATATTGGAAAATAAGCATCCATAAAAAGTTCAAAATCATTGATGGGACAAGGCTATAGACGATGAAAACTGGCATCGATTCTACTGTCAATCCCATAGCAAGGGCAAGGAGATAACTCCCCATATCAAATAGGAAACTCATCACAACTATTGTTAACATTCTTGTCCAACGGTTTAGCAAAATTACACTATTAAATTTATGGAGCGAAGCACCTATCAAGATAAATAGAAGCGTCGCAATTCCTATCAAGTGGAAAAAATAGATATCGTACACCAAACCCACTATACAGCAATAAGCTAGATAGAGGTATTCTGAAACCTCAATTGTCTCAAACAAGAGAAATAAAAACAGAAAATGACTTGCTAAATGAAAGTGAGGGAAGAAGGATCCCGCTAATTGTCCAATATGTGCATCAATTAGTACGACAAAAGGGAGTAAAAAGAAAATACCAATTTGTTTTAACAGTCTCATTGCTAATTCCCCACTAACTCTACCACGTGAAGATTTTTGGTGTCAGCACTTAACTTTACTGTTACTTCCTTTGTTAGATAATCACTGCTGTGTGTTGTAGCAACAACCTCTCCAACAGGGATATCCTTAACATTAAAGTTTCCAAGCCCCCCTGTAGTCACCTTGTCTCCCGCGCTAATGTCGCTGTTGCTGTTTAATTGACTAATTTTAAGCAGTTCAGATTCCTTATCATAACCAACGATAATCCCGTAAATTTCAGTAGAACCATGCAGGATTTTAACAGAAATTTTGTCTGAATTTTCGGTGTTTGTCAATAGGTTGATCGTTGTTGAATGATCCTCCACCTTTGAAACACTACCAATCAAACCCCCGTTTGCAATGGCCAACATATTTTCAGAAGCTCCTTTTGAACTTCCCGCATCAATTGTTAACTCTTGTTTCCAAGATACTGGAGCCCGCATAATCACATCTGCTGCAATGGTTTTTGTAGCCTGCAATTTTGACTTCATATCCAGCAACTGACGTAATTGTTCATTTTCATTTTTTAAACTTTCTGATTGATTAGACTCCACCTCTAGTTGATAGAGCTGTTTTTTTAGACTCTCATTTTCATTGTAAGTCTGCGTCAAATGTCCCAAATCCGATTTGAAAGTATCAAACCACTGAAAGGGTTTTTGAACAATTCTATCTACTAAGGAAATCCCATCTCCTAGTTTCGTCACAATAGCGCTTGAATAGGTTGTCACTAATAGAACAGAAACTGCCAGAACTGTGACAAAAACGATGATTAGATATTTTGATTTTTTAAAACGGTTCATATTCCTACCTTTATACTAAAAACCTGCTACTGTGAGCTTCTTATCAATCCTACAAACCTGCTAAGATTTTAAGAAAAATAAGAAACATCCCAGTATCAAAATCACAAGAATTGCCAGTGTATCCTTTTGACTCCATCTCAACTGTCTATACTGACTTCTACCCTTTCCTCCCTGATAACCACGCGCTTCCATGGCTATTGCCAATGAATCTGCACGCTTTAAGCTCGTCGCAAAAAGAGGAATTAAAATTGGAATCATAGCCTTTACCTTTTGCACGATGCTACCTTCGCCAAAGTCAACTCCACGGGCTTTTTGAGCATTCATAATTCGCGTTGTGTCATCCATCAAGGTTGGAACAAAACGCAAACTCATTGATAACATAAGACCAATTTCATGAACGGGAACTTTCACACGTTTCAGCGGTGCTAAAAGAGCTTCAACTGCGGCTGCCAGACTCAAAGGCATGGTCGTTAATGTTAGCAAGGTTGAAAAGAAAATAATCAACACAAAACGACAGAAAATGATTCCCGCTTGTTGCAAAGCATAATCCGTTATTTTTATAAAAGAAAACTCAAATAGGACATTTCCACTTGAAATGAAAAAGAGCTGAAAAAGAGTCGTAAAAGCGATCAAGAAGAACATGGATTTTAATCCCTGAATGAAAAATGAAAGGGAAACGCCTGACAAAGCGATAAATATACCTGTCGCTACAAACAGAACGAGATTGGTGAGAGGATTATTGGCCCAAAATACAATCAAAATCAACAGGATCATGGCAAGCAATTTACTACGCGGATCCAAGCGATGAATGATGGAATCCCCCGGTATATAACGCCCTAAAATCATACTATCCATTTAGCGACTCCTTAAACTCCTCTATCTTGATTGGCAATTTTTTAAAAGCTACACCTCTATCTGCCAAACGTTTACAAAAGGCTGTGATTTTAGGCACACCTAACTGCACCTTTTCCATAGAGGCTACATCTTGGAAAACATCACTCGGTTTGCCACTTTTGACTAAACGCCCCTTTTCCATAACATAGACCTGATCAGCATACGTAGCTACATCATCCATCAAATGCGTTACCAGAACGATTGTCATTCCAGAAAGGTGGAGTTTTTTAAACAAGGTCATCAATTCTTTTCTGCCCAGAGGATCTAGTCCAGCTGTAGGCTCATCCAAAACTAAGACAGTTGGCTCCATGGCTAGCATACCTGCTATAGCCACACGTCTCATCTGACCACCCGAAAGTTCAAAAGGACTGCGCTCAAAGAGTGACTCATCGATGCCTACCAAGGCTAACTTTTTACGCGCAATTTTCTTGGCCTCTTCCTCAGAAACTCCAAAATTTTGCGGTCCAAATGCGACATCTTTCAAAACAGTCTCTTCGAAAATCTGATTTTCAGCAAATTGAAACACTAGACCAACTTGCTTTCGAATCTGACGAATTTCTTTATTGGTTGATGTAGGGGTAATGACGGTATCAAAAACTCGAACAGAACCCTTACTTGGTACCAATAGGCCATTTAAAAGCTGTAAAATCGTTGATTTCCCACTACCTGTGTGCCCTACTAAAGCTGTATAGGAACCATCCTCAATCGTCAAAGAAACATCAGTCAAGGCTGATGAAGATAGGGGAGTCCCCTCTTGATAGGTAAAGCTCACATTTTCTAGAGTAATTCCCATAACTTGTCCTCTAGCTCTCCTTCTGTCAAATAGCCATCCGGCAACTGATAACCAGTCTCTCTCAAAGATTCTCTCAATTGATTAGTAAAAGGCTCATCTAACCCTATCTGGTCAAGGTCATCCCGAGAAAAAAGTTCTCTTGGGCTGCTGGTTGACTCCACTTGGCCTTTTTTCATGACCAAGACACGGTCACTCATCGCAACTTCCTCTAAATCATGTGTAATGGAGACGACTGTCATCTGGTGGTCTTTTCGAATCTCTTGAACTGTCTGAATCAGTTCTCTGCGTCCCTCAGGATCCAACATACTTGTTGCCTCGTCCAAAATCAAAATAGCTGGCCTCAGGGCAACAACTCCCGCAATAGCCACCCGTTGTTTTTGTCCACCAGATAAACGAGCTGGTTCTCTCTTCTTAAAGTCCAGCATACCTACCAACTCCAAAGATTCAGCCACTCTCTTCTTCATTTCTTCACGAGGAAGTCCCTGGTTTTCTAAACCAAAGGCGACATCATCTTCAACAGTTGCCCCCACAAATTGGTTATCTGGATTTTGAAAAACCATACCAATTTGTCGACGCAAATCCCAAACATTCTCAGAGGACAGCAGTTGGCCATCTATCCAGATTTCCCCAGAGTCTGCTTCAAGCAATCCATCAATCAAACGGATAGTTGTCGATTTTCCACTCCCATTATGACCTACAATTGAAAGCCATTCTCCCCGTTTCACGTGAAACGAGACATTATTAACATCATAATGATCCTGGTCTTCCTTGTAACGAAAAGACAGATCTTTTACTTCAATAATCGATTTCATTTCGAACCAAATGTCCCTTTGAATACATGAGCGCTACCCTTGAAATAATCATAACCAGAGTAGATAGTGAAAAACAAAGCTATATAAAGTAACAGCTGACCAATTAAATTCCAATGTAAGAGCAAAAAGATAATGGCAAACATCTGACTAAAGGTCTTGATTTTCCCTGGCATCGCTGCTGCTAGAACTGTCCCTCCCGTCTCAACAAGCAACAAACGCAAGCCTGTCACCGCAAGTTCACGACAGATGATAATAGCAACAACCCAAGCTGGAGCCATACCCAACTCAATCAACATGATAAAAGCTGACATAACCAACAACTTATCCGCCATCGGATCCGCAAACTTTCCAAAGTTGCTGACTACATTCCATTTACGAGCAAGGTAGCCATCAAGATAATCCGTTATACTAGCAACTGCAAAGATGATCGCTGCCAGCAAATGACTGCCTTGTGAATGGCCCAAAGTCAAAATAAGAATAAAGAGAGGTATAAAGAGAATTCTACCAATAGTTAATACATTAGGAATTTGTTCTTTTTTCATTGATTTTTCCTTAATCTGTAGTAAATGTAAGTGTTACAGTTCCAGTCTGAGTTGTCAGCTTCGAAGTATCAATCGTTTGATTGTCCACAGTCACAGTAACTCCCTTCACTACACCTAAAGTAATGGTAACGGGATTCTTAGTTGAAACTGTTGTTTTTGCATTCTTATTGTCTGCGGACAGTGTCACACCACCCTCCAGCTCACTTCCTGAAACACTAACCCAACTAGCTTCATCTGAAACTGCCAGTTGAACAGTAGCCGTTTCCTTACTCGTTTTATAGCGAGCCACAATGCGGTTTCCTTCACCTGACACTGTAATAGTTGATTCCGTAGTAGACGACGAACTAGACGTCTGACTACTAGAAGATGAACTAGATGAGGTTGTGGAACTAGTCGAGTTCACAATGCTATAATTAGCTGAAGAAGGACTTGGCTGAGTTTGGATGTAGTTCCAAACATAGTAAGTAACAAAAATTAAAATTGACAAAGCAAATAGGACGAAATAAAACAAGGGGAGATAAGACGTTTTTTTCTTATTTGATCGTCTGCGACCAGACAAGTCTTCTTCATCAACATCTACCTCTTCATAGGTGATCATACTGCCTGAATCGTAGGCATCCAAAACAATTCCTTCATCTAACTCTACTGCCCAGGCATATTTTCTTAAAAAAGAACGAGCGTAGAAGGTGCTAGGAAGTAAATCAAAATCATCTGCCTCCATGGCTTCTAGAAAATGCAACTGAATTTCAGTTTTTTCCTGCAATTCTTCCAGACTCAATCCCTGGTTAATTCTAGCTAAACGTAGAACCTCGCCAATTGTTTTTTTTCTCATACGTACCATTCCTTCTTTCTAGTATTAGTCATCTTTTAAGCTGGAAAGATTGTAAAATCAACTAGATCACCATCATCAATCAAACGATGCCCAGCTTCTAGAACATCCTCCAAAGTAATTTCCTGTAAAATTTTCGGAAAATCAAAAATTGTTTCTCCGCGATCCATCGGATCGTATTGAGTGGCAATAAACTCCAAGGAGTTCATACTGCTGAAAAACTCCCCAAACATCTCACTCTTAACAAGATCTAAATGTTCCTCTGTAATATCCGTATCACTACTAAACTGACGAATCGCTTTCCGAAATTGATGCGACAGAGAAACAGGCTCTTTGGTATCCATCGTCAATATCACAAAATGAAAGCGACTGTTGACTTCAACCTCAAGTGACAATGACGCGTCTAACTTCCCAGACTCATATAACCTTTGAAAACGATCAGAAGTCCAACCAAACATCATCGTAAATAGTAATTTCAATAAAATATTGTAACGATAAGACTCAGCTTCTGTTATTTGCCCATTACCTCTAATCGCAACAGCAAGTTTGGGTGAAGAAACTTCCATCCGAAGGCTATCTGTTTTCTTCACAGGCTGCAAAAGGAGTTGCTCTTTTGAAACCATAAACTGGTTTGAAACTTCCTTTCCCTTTTTCGAAAAGTATTCCTCAACAACTCTTACATCAATATTTCCAACTAAAAACAGTGACATATTGACAGGTTTGTAAAACTCTGTAAAGTTCTCTTTTAAATTTGAAACTTGAATCTCAGAAATTGATTTTTCACTTCCAACAATGTCTATTGCTAAAGGAGTATCAGGATAAAGGTTGGCTAATGTTGCAAAAAACAAGCGTGAGTCTGGATCATCTTGGTACATTTCTCGTTCTTGCTGGATAATATCCTGTTCCCTCAAAATAGACTCTTCTGTAAAATGAACACCTCCGACTAACTCATCTAGCAAATCTAAATTCTCTAATAGATGGTCAATTGTTGAAAAAAGATAGCTGGTCTTAGTAAAGCTTGTAAAGGCATTACTGTCCGCACCTAATCGAGTAAAAGCAGCCATTATATCCTCCGAATTTTCTCTTTCAAACAATTTATGTTCAAGAAAATGTGCAATTCCTGCTGGATGATGACGTAAACCTTTTCCCAAGCTTGTATAAGTTGCATCTACAGAACCAAATTGAACTGTTACAATCCCATAAACCTCATTGAAATCTTGCTTAGGGAGTAAAGAAACTGTCAACCCATTTGACAATTTTGTTTTGTAGACTGTTTCCTTTACAGCAGGATAGTATTTTTCTTCAAAAGTAACCTTTGTCATTCTACTCCTTCCATAAAGTAAATCGCTTGTAACTTCAAACTATTGGCAGCTTTACATACAGCTTCTTTATCAACACTCTCTAATTTTGCCACCAATCGATCAATGTCAAAGCTTGATTTCCCCAATAGAGCATTCAAATAGACTCTTTCAACTAGGGCCTGTTGATTATCTTGAGCCATCAACAAAGATCGTCGAATCATCTCCTTGGTTTGTTCAAGCTCAAAATCTGTAAAGTTGCCCTTTTTCAAATCTAGCAACTGATGATTCATCAATTTTCTAGCCTGATTTCGATTTTCTCTATCAATACCCGCATACATCCTTAACAGACCACTAAACAAATCCAATTGACTAGAGACTGTATAGGCTATTCCAGCATTTTCACGAACATTTGTAAAAAGTTTCGAATGTGCAAATTCACCCAACAAACCATTCATAACAAGCATGGGCAAATGCTCATCATCACCATATTTTACAGGAGAATGATAGCCTAATTCCAAAATAGATTGCCCAACATTCCTCTGAAACATTCCTTCTCGTAGAACATTCAAATAAGATTGATGGTACTGGATAGTGACGCCGTTCTCTCTAGCTGTAAAGGGTAATGACTTCAGTGATTCTGTAATTTCTACTTCATTAAAATCACCTAAGAAAAAGAAATCAATACGATCATTTTTCAGAGTATTTTGAAAGCACATGTAGCCACTTTCCGGAGACTCATTTAAAATGCTATTTCGTAAATCACTGTATCTCAATTGAAGACGCTCATCATGGAAGAACAAGCTATCCAACTCCTTATGAGCAAAATAAAATGAATCATCCATATCAGTAGCTAGACTAGCCAATAACTGTTTTCTTTCAATTTCAAATAAAGCTGGCTCAAAAGCACCATCTTGAGCTAAGGGAGCAAATAAAGTCTGTCTCACCAATTCCAAAATTCGAGAAGTCAAGACATTCTTTTTGCTTAAAAAATCATCCCTCACATAAGTAAATGTTAAGTCAAGAATATGTGCCTGTCCCCTACGATAAGCACTTGTGGAAATATCTGTTCCATATAAACTTGCCAAGTATCTGCGAAATGCTTGTGATGTGGGATAAGCTTGATTTGCCGTCTCCAACATACTCGCGCTCAACATACGTCCTGCTATTGTTTCAAGAGATAAGGGAGCAGTAAAACGAATGGTGATCTTATTTGTTTTAAACTTTTTGGATTGAACAAAATGTGCTGAAATTCCAGGCACTAATTCCATACCTTACCTCCTTACATATAGAGTTCTATTATACCACGAAAATCAAAATTTTTCTTGTTCTCTTTATAGCTTTAAAGAGTAAAACCGTTTTCATTTCAGCTAACTTTCCTTCAGCTATTTCAAGGAAAATATGGTATAATACCAAAGATTGAGGTGAATTATGGAATACAAATTATTTGAAGAATTTATTACACTCCAAGCCCTCCTAAAAGAGATTGGAATTATACACAGCGGTGGTGCTATCAAATCCTTTTTAATAGATCATCAAGTTTACTTTAATGGCGAGTTAGAAAGTAGACGTGGGAAAAAAATCCGTATTGGAGATACGATTGACATTCCTGATTTAAAGATTGACATCACCTTGACAAAACCAAGTTTAAAAGAGCAAGAAGAGTATCAAGCAGATAAGATTGAGAAAGAGCGAATTGCTAAACTTGTCAAAGAGATGAATAAAGGTGTCAAGAAAGAAAAACAAAAAACTTCTTCATCGCCTAAAACCAAACAAGTTCCACGTTTTCCAGGAAGATAACCATGTGGCTCCAACATTTAACAATTAAAACCTTTCGAAACTACAAAGAGGCAAAAATTGATTTCAATCCAAAATTAAATGTCTTTCTAGGTCAAAATGCACAAGGAAAAACCAATATTCTAGAAGCAATCTATTTCTTGGCCTTGACACGTAGTCATCGGACTCGTACAGATAAAAATCTCATTCATTTTGATAACGAGCAACTCCATCTTTCTGGCTTGCTACAGAAAAAAACAAGCTCTATCCCTCTAGAAATTGATTTAACACCAAAAGGGCGTGTGACCAAGGTCAATCACTTAAAACAAGCTCGCCTATCAGACTACATCGGACATATGAATGTTGTCCTCTTCGCACCTGAAGATCTCCAGCTAATTAAAGGAGCGCCTTCTGTCCGTCGAAAGTTTATAGACATTGAACTGGGACAAATAAAACCAATCTACTTGTCAGACTTGTCAAACTACAACCATATACTCAAGCAGAGAAATACCTACCTAAAATCCAGCCAGAAGATTGACGAAACATTTCTGTCAGTCTTAGATGATCAGTTAGTAGAGTATGGTTGTCGCGTTATAAAGCATCGGATAAAATTCATTAAAGACTTAGAGAAATTTGGTCAAAAAAAACACTTAGAAATTTCAAACAAATTAGAAGAGTTGTCAATATTTTATCAATCATCTGTCAACTTCACTGATGAAGAACAGCTAACACGTTCTTTTAAAATTGCTTTGGAGAAAAGCAGATTCAGAGACTTATTTAAAAAGAATACTGGAGTTGGCCCTCATCGAGATGATATTTCTTTTT
>NZ_AJRG02000022.1:0-26329 GCF_000298715.2 Streptococcus sp. GMD5S | reverse complement strand
CTCCATCTTGACCAGCTTGGGTTATCTTGGTCTGGCCAACTGGCAAGCTATCACTCTCTACTCGTTCTCGAGTGTAGGGTTCTGCTACCGTCGTGGTAACATCTTTTTCTTCAACTTTTAAGCTTGGAACTTCATTTACAGGAGCATCTGTTGGTTTTTCACTAACGGACTCCTCTGGGCTTGGTTTTGTAGGAGAAAGGACCTTGCTTCCGACTTTTCTAATCTCAGAAGTAGGCTCAGTCGTTACCTGATTGGAAACCTCCTCTGTATGGATCACCTGACCATTTAAAATGTAGCTGCGGGTCACAATGGTACGACTACCATTTTTCCCTGCCTGAATCACCTCAGTTTGACCTTGTGGCAAATCAGCTGCTTCTACTTCCTCTACTTGGAAAGGAATGATCTCTGTACGACTCGTATCTTTACTCTCAACCTTTAACTCTGGTTGTTCAAAGACAGGAGCTTCACTTGGTTTCTGAGCACGATACTCTTCCTGCGCTTGACTTCCGTTTGAAGTTTGAACTGGAGTATCAATAGGAGCCGAATGATTCAACTCTTTCTTGCCATCAAGTGGAGAGTTTACTTCTTTTTGAGATTTCAAATACCCTACATATTGGTAGCCTTCAATCGTAAGTGGGGATTGCAATGTTTCCCCGACCTGTACAGTCAATTCCTGATTATAGTCTGCCAGCATTTGATTTGTCAAAGCCAAGGAAGTTGGCGCGATCAGCTGACTTCCTAGACTGGTCAAGAGCATGAAAGAAGCTAGCTTTTTGCGATCATCTCTGCCCAGTTTAATCGCTACGACCAGTAGTACAATACCTGCCCCCGCTGCAATTGAGCTAAAGAGTTGGCTGTGACCAGTTGCAGGCAGCTGTCTCGTCGGACGATAAATCAAATAGTAAGTATCATCTGTTTCCTCAGCAAACTGTGGCAATTCTTTGACTACCAACTGCTTTTCTTGGTCCGTGAGTTCACTCTCTGTCACGTACTTATAGTGAATCTGTTTTGTGACGGATGGCGTCTGTTCACTGGCTGCTACACTAGCAAGAGAACCTCCTCCACTAAAAAGGTAGAAAACCCCTACCAGAGCAGAAACTAGACCAACCGAAACTTTTCTCAATGAAAAACGCTGGTGCTTTTCTCCTAAATAACTTCTTTTCATTCCTAATCTTTCCTTCATCATGATTTGAATCCCCTCTATTCTACCGAAATTTACTAGATTATTCAATTTATTTGCTATAAATAATAGCCACAAAAAACTGCTAATCTTTTCAGTTCATTTGCGCTTTCAAAATTCTTATCTTATCAGGTCTTGAATGCACAAACAAGATCATGGAGAAACCACAGAAAAATTCCTAGGTAGCCTTAAACCTAGGAATTTTTCAAATTTTAATCAAACAGAATCGTTTCCTTATTTCTTGAAAATAGACTGTCTGAAGTCGTCTGTCTCACGAAGATAAGCGTTGTAAATCTTCTTCTTGAGCAGGTTGACCCAGCTAGCTTCGACACGGTTAGTAGCATTGGAAATGTTGCGTACATCCTCTGCTACTGCTGCATCCATCAACTGCTGCATCTCTGCATAAGAACGAATGGTTACTTTCTTGGTACTATTTGGATTTCTGAGTTCGTACTCAATAGTGATTGGTTTGAGCTTGGTTAGCTTATCAATCCGCTCTTGGTACATAGCCTTCTTGAAGGCTGCCCAAGAGGTGTATTCACCTTTAAATACATTTTCCAAGACTTTCTGGTCCGTCACGAGACCGACATCTCTTCCAGACCATCCGTCCCACGTTTTCTTCCCTTCATCGAAAGCTTCCTGAGAGTACTGACCAGAAACATAAGGGACAAATCCGTCATGATAGCCCTTGGCTGCCAGTAATTCATAGGCTGTGCGACGGAACATAACGTCACCAGGTGCTCCATTTGGATTGCTCAAGGCTGAGTAAATTGGTGAGAAGAGGCTGAGACTGAGGTAGCCATTTCGACCATATTTCCCACTTTCCTTATTCTCCCGACGAGTGATCACATCATTTTCAATCAGAGAGTCAAAGGTCTTCAGCTGCTTGATTTCCTCAGCTGTGAAGCTTCGCGTCTGGTTACCTGCGTGGGTCTCCTTGCCATACTTATCTGTAATATAGTAATTCTCCATCTTCCTGAACCACTGTAACTTGGCAGCATCACTCTGCTTCAGCATAGAAGTACCTTCTAGATAGTCCAAAGTGTAAATCATGTCAAACATACCATGGACATAGTGTTGTAGGTCTGCTTCATTTTGAACACGTTCCTTGAAATTATAGGTATGCATACGTGTCTTAGAATCCTTATCCACCTTGAAGAGAGTATTGAGCGTAATGGTTGGTTCATCTGCGCTCGGTGAAGACTGCAAGAGTCCGCGAGCATAGAGTTCCGCACCCAAGCCCTCACGACGACCATAACCTTCAAAGTAAATAGCACCGTCAGAGTTATGGGTCATTTCATGGGTGTAGACAGAGTTTCCATAGTCTTCCAACAATTTAGCAGCATCAAAGTGAGTTACACTACCCGTAGCATAGGCATTATAGCCCTTGCTTGGATACCACTTGCCAGCTGGTCCAAAGAATTCCTGCATAGCCTGTGATTTTTTGTCATTAGCTGGAGCCCAATATCTTTGACCATTCTTGTCAACCAATGAGAATCCATCATAAACCAGAACCGAACGGAAGAGCTTGTCCTTGCTTTCTGGACTCAGAATCTTATACCAGAAATCATAGTGGTCGCGCTGATATTCAGCTGTTTTTCTCACTCGGTCTTCGACATATTCAGCTAGCTCAGCGTCTGTGCGCACCCTGTTATTAGCATCCAGGCGGTAACGATCATAAGCTCCCATAGAGAGGGTAGACATATTAGAGATAGCATAGACACCCTTCTCCGTCATGGTCAAGAGTGGCAGGAGCATGCCCTTGTGTTCCCAATTATCTGCAGTAATCTTGTCGTACACACCGACAGAGTACTTGCTCTTGCCCTCGGCTGCGTCCTGAAGCTTTCTCGCTTCTGGCACATCGGACTTAGCCTCAACAATATAGGCTTTTGTATTGGTCTTGAGCCATTCATTATTGGTCTTGTATGGTAGGAAGAGCTGACGATAGCCTTCAAGGTAATTGAAGAGTCCTCGTTTTCCAGTTGCTTCAGAGAGCGAATTGTCATAAGCTGTATAGTTATTTTTAGCCTTGAGATTCTCCAATCCTGATTTCCCTAAAGCAATGATTGTATCTAAAGTCGAAACATCATTCTTACCGTAGAAATCCAACTTGTAAGCCGACAAGTCCTTAACATTAAAGTTGTCATAGTTGATATTGTACCATCGGTTAAGGTAAGTCAAACCTAATAGGAAAGCTTCCTTATCAGCAAGAATCTTCTTAACAAGATAATCCTTAACTACTTCACCTTCAGTATTGATAGCCTTATCCATAGCCAGAACTTTTCGTAGTTCTGTTGACAGTTTGCTTTTCACTTGCGTAAATGCGGTGTCTAAGTATAATTCATCTAAAGAAGTATCTGCTGCTACACCGAGAGCTGTTCGCATAGCTGGCGAATCAAGAACGACTTTGTTTAGCTCTGGCAAGACTTGATTTAGAATACTAGTATAATCTGATACAAAGGCTTCTGGAGTATACAAAAGGTCTAATCCCTTCATTCTATACTCAGCAATACCTTGGTTGACGAAATCTCCCTGATAAGATATTTCTAGGTAGTCAATAGTATTGTCCATGTAGTGCAGCATCAAACGATTGATTGCTGTTTTATTGCCATGGATATCAGTGATAACCTGGTCACCCTTCATCGGAACAACATCCAGTAGGTACTCCTTGTTCAACTTATGCTCTTTCGGAATCTTGTTCGCAAACGAAACAATGGTTTCTTTATTGTAGAAAGGAAGCAGTTTCTCCATATTTGCATAAGAATATCCGCGGTCGAACTGAGCATTGTTTACCTCACCATAGTCGACAAAACGCATATTTAGATTCGTGTCATCTAGGCTAGTTGTTATGTCCATAGCAGTCAGTTTTTCTTCCATTTCTTCTTGAGTAATGGTAGAAGTAACAAACTGATCGTTTTTCAAGGTTTCACTCTTGGTAACTTTATATGCTTGCGTAATGCGGTCGTTTTTGTAGCCCTGATCCCCAGAAATACTGTAAACATTTGTACCGCTAACATTACTGATCACATTATCAACTAAACCATTAAAGTAGTTCGAGCCGACCACTCCACCGATTTGACCGTTAGTGGTTGAATTATATAGTTTTCCTGTCACATAAGATTTGGTAATTCGAGCGTTGTTTTCTAGACGTCCAACCAAACCACCGATACGTTGTTCATTTGATCGAGCACCACTAATAATCGTTACATCTGCTTTACTTTGGCTAAGAAGAGATTCTCCTCCTTTAAGGTTTGCAACCAAACCACCTACATTATAAGCTTTGATGTGTTGACTGTTAGATAGGATAGTTCCCGTAAAGGAACTATTCGTGATTTTCGTATTGGTTCCATTAACTACAAGACCCGCTACGTTAGAGGCGTTTCCTACTACCGATACTCTCCCCTGAACAGAAACATCTGTGATTCGCGCATTCTCCGCATTACGTGCCAGCGCAGCCGAGTCATAGGTACCCTCGATATTCACATCTTTAAAGTCGATATTGGTAATAGAAGATCCGTTCTTGAGGTTTTCAAATAAAGGTTTGGCTAGATTATAAATGGCATATTGCTTGCCATTTTGACTACCTGTCAGACTACCGGTGAAGTTCCCTTTGAGGTAGACATAATCCGCAGGAGCTAGGTTGACCTCGCTCGCATCCAAATCAGCTCCCAGAACATAATTTCCTGCCATATTTCGCTTCATAGCGTCTACCAATCCAGCAAAGCTGGTGTAGACGTTTTGCTGACTTGGGACCACCTTACTGATGTAGAAGTCGTGCCCAGACTTGTAGCCCGCTTCACTTTCTTGGACGAGTTCAGGAAGGGTTACATTAACCTTATAGACTGCCTTGCCATCTTTCTCTGCTTCAGAAATGCTGTGAACTGGTAGGAGAATTTCCTTGGATTCGCTTGACTTGATTTTGACGAAGTAGGTAGACAGATCCGTAGGCATAGAGCTCATCGATACAAAGCGCTTGTATTGGTCATTTTCTTTATGATAAAACTCAACGGAATCAATATCACGGAAGGCAATCTTCTTGTATTCTAGCTCAAAGTTACGACTGTCTGTTTCAAACTCAGTAAAGCTGCCATTATCCAGTTCATAAGTCAACTTGGTTTTTAGAGTGTAGCCTGTGTAGTAGTCTAGGTCGCCAATTTTCAAGCTGCCAGCGAAGTTGGTAATTGGAAGGGTGCGAATCAGCTGGTCTCCCTGGTACAATTCTGCAGTCGCTGAACGGAAGGACTGGGTCTGGTCTTCCAATCTATATTGGACCGTCACCGACTTATCATCAGCATTCTCAGTCAGACTTAGAATGGAAACAGTCGGCTTGACTTTAGGCACTCCATTTAGAGCTTCTTTGGCTGCTGTCAGGCTAGCAAGAACTTGATTGACCTGTACTTGTGTAGCAGTTTGATTGTTCAAAACTCCCTCTGCCTTGGTCAATTCGTCAGTATAAGCTGTCTGCTTTTCTGAATCCGCATTCTTATATTTAACCGAAGTTTTAACTCTTGGATTTAAATCGTACTCAGTCTGAAGAGCTGTTTTAACAACTTCAGGACCACTTAATTGAGCCTTGGCTTGATTGATTTGTTCCGCCAGTTGATTGACTTCTGATTGGCTGGCTTGGGATTGACTCAGAATCGTTTGACCTGCCGTCAAAGCAGCATCATAGTTAGCTTGATGACTCTGACTATCGTTGAAATAACGGGCCTGAGCTTTAATCTGATCCGCTTCTGCCAAGAGATTATGCAGTGAAATTAAATCGAACTCTTCTAAAGCGTCTGCTTTCGGTGGATCGTTCGGTACCATGTTTGGCTTAGCCGTGCCGACCTTGACCACTTGCGTTACGGGAGCTAGAGTTTCCTCATTGGACAATTCTTGGCGGTCAACCTCTTGACCGTTAGAACTGTAGACGCGAGTCTTAATAGTTCGTTCGCCTTGGACTCCTGGAGTGGCGATTTGACGAGCATCTCGAACAAGCTCATCGGTTTCTTCTTCACGAATGTTAAAGTTGATTTTTTCAACGCGCGTTTCGTCGGTATAAGTCAACGGATACTCTGGTAAAGCATCTGCTTTCGGTGCATCACTTGGTACCATATTTGGTTTAGCTGTTCCGACTTTGACAATTTGCGTTACAGGAGCTAGGGTTTCCTCATTAGACAACTCTTGGCGGTCAACCTCTTGACCGTTAGAACTGTAGATACGAGTCTTAATCGTGCGCTCTCCCTCAACACCTGGTGTTGCGATTTGGCGCGCATCTTGAACAAGCTCATCGGTATATTGCTCCTCGATATTGAAGGCTATTTTCTCTACGCGGGTTTCATCTATATATGTCAGCGAATACTCTGGTAAAGCGTCTGCTTGCGGTGGATCGTTCGGTACCATGTTTGGTTTAGCCGTACCGATCTTGACCACTTGCGTTACGGGAGCCAGAGTTTCCTCGTTGGACAACTCTTGGCGGTCAACCTCTTGACCGTTAGAACTGTAGACTCGAGTCTTAATGGTCCGTTCGCCTTGGACTCCTGGAGTTGTGATTTGACGAGCATCTTGAACAAGCTCATCAGTTTCTTCTTCACGAATTGTGAAGTTAATTTTCTCAACCCGAGTTTCGTCGGTATAAGTTAGTGGATACTCTGGTAGAGCTTCCGCTTTCGGTGCTTCATTTGGCACCATGTTTGGTTTAGCCGTGCCGACCTTGACGATTTGTGTGACAGGAGCCAGAGTTTCCTCATTGGATAATTCTTGGCGGTCAACCTCTTGACCGTTAGAACTGTAGACACGAGTCTTGATAGTTCGTTCGCCTTGGACACCCGGAGTTGTGATTTGGCGGGCATCTTGAACAAGCTCATCCGTATATTGCTCTTCGATATTAAAGGCTATTTTCTCTACGCGCGTTTCATCGGCATAAGTCAGTGGATATTCTGGCAGAGCCTCTACTTTCGGTGAATCGTTCGGTACCATAGTTGGTTTAGCCGTACCGACTTTGACGATTTGCGTTATGGGAGCTAGGGTTTCTTCATTAGATAACTCTTGGCGATCGACAACTTGACCGTTGGAACTGTAGACTCGAGTCTTGATAGTTCGTTCGCCTTGGACACCCGGAGTCGCGATTTGGCGGGTATCACGAACCAATTCATCCGTTTCTTCTTCACGAATGTTAAAGTTGATTTTTTCAACGCGCGTTTCGTAAGTATAAGTCAACGGATACTCAGGCAAAGCGTCCGCTTTCGGCGCATTGTTTGGTACCATGTTTGGTTTAGCCGTACCGACTTTGACGATTTGTGTGACAGGAGCCAGAGTTTCCTCGTTAGACAACTCTTGGCGGTCAACCTCTTGACCATTGGAACTGTAGACACGGGTCTTGATGGTCCGTTCACCTTGGACTCCTGGAGTGGCGATTTGACGAGCATCTTGAACAAGCTCATCCGTATATTGCTCCTCGATATTGAAGGCTATTTTCTCTACGCGGGTTTCATCTGTATATGTCAGCGAATACTCTGGTAAAGCATCTGCTTTCGGTGCATCACTTGGTACCATGCTTGGTTTAGCCGTCCCGACTTTGACAATTTGCGTTACTGGAGCCAAGGTTTCTTCATTAGAAAGTTCTTGACGGTCAACAACTTGACCATTGGAACTGTAGACACGGGTCTTGATAGTTCGTTCGCCTTGGACACCCGGAGTTGCGATTTGACGAGCATCTTGAACAAGCTCATCCGTATATTGCTCTTCGATATTAAAGGCTATTTTCTCTACGCGCGTTTCATCTGTATAAGTCAGTGGATATTCTGGCAGAGCGTCTGCTTTCGGTGCATCACTTGGTACCATATTTGGCTTAGCAGTTCCGACTTTGATAATTTGCGTTACTGGAGCCAAGGTTTCCTCATTAGACAATTCTTGACGGTCAACAACTTGACCGTTAGAACTGTAAATGCGAGTCTTGATAGTCCGTTCGCCTTGTACTCCTGGAGTGGCGATTTGACGGGCATCACGAACAAGCTCATCGGTTTCTTCTTCACGAATACTAAAGTTGATTTTTTCAACTCGCGTTTCGTCGGTGTAAGTTAGCGGATACTCTGGCAGAGCGTCTGCTTTCGGCGCTTCACTCGGTACCATGGTTGGCTTAGCTGTGCCGACCTTGACGATTTGTGTTACGGGCGCTAGGGTTTCCTCATTAGACAACTCTTGGCGATCAACCTCTTGACCATTGGAACTGTAGACGCGAGTCTTGATAGTTCGTTCGCCTTGGACACCCGGAGTCACGATTTGACGAGCATCTCGAACAAGCTCGTCCGTATGTTGCTCCTCGATATTGAACGCAATCTTCTCAATGCGGGTTTCATCCGTATATGTCAACGGATACTCTGGAAGAGCGTCTGCTTTTGGTGCTTCGTTCGGTACCATAGTTGGTTTAGCTGTTCCGACTTTGACTATTTGCGTTACTGGAGCTAGGGTTTCCTCATTAGACAATTCTTGACGGTCAACAACTTGACCATTGGAACTGTAGACACGAGTCTTAATCGTACGCTCACCTTGGACTCCTGGAGTTGTGATTTGGCGGGCATCACGAACCAATTCATCCGTTTCTTCTTCACGAATGCTAAAGTTGATTTTTTCAACGCGCGTTTCATCTGTATAAGTCAGTGGATACTCTGGCAGAGCCTCTGTTTTCGGCGCTTCGCTCGGTACCATGGTTGGTTTAGCTGTACCAACTTTGACAATTTGCGTTACTGGAGCCATGGTTTCTTCATTCGAAAGTTCTTGACGGTCAACAACTTGACCGTTAGAACTGTAGACACGAGTCTTAATCGTACGCTCACCTTGGACTCCTGGAGTTGTGATTTGACGACTTCCTTCTGGAATCTCATCTGTATATTGCTCGTCAATAGAAAAATCAATCTTTTCTATTCTAACCTCATCATTTGTAGTCAATTCCAACTCAGAATTCTCATGAATAGGAGCTGTATCAGGATTTGTCCCATATTCTGTCAGTTCTGGAATCTCTTGAACTGGAGCTGTATCAGAACTGGTGCCATACTCTGCCAATTCTGGAACTTCGTGAACAGGAGCTGTATCAGGATTTGTCCCATATTCCGTCAGTTCTGGAATCTCTTGAACTGGAGGCGTATCAGAACTTGTACCATATTCTGTTAATTCTGGAACTTCATGAACTGGCGCTGTCTCAGAATTTGTGCCATATTCTGTCAATTCTGGAACTTCGTGAACTGGCACTGTCTCAGGACTTGTACCATATTCTGACAATTCTGGAACTTCATGAACTGGTGCTGTTTCAGGAGTTGCGCCATATTCTGTCAATTCCGGAATTTCATGAACTGGCGCTGTTTCAGGAGTTGTACCATATTCTGACAATTCCGGAACTTCGTGAACTGGAGTTTCTTTTGGTATCGAGTTAGTTGGAGCTGTTCCAACTAAAATAATTTCAGAAACAGGTTCAAGCGTCACTTGATCAGAAATCATTTCGCTTTTTACGATTTCTTGATCCTTACGAAAATGGCGAGTCACTACTGTACGTTGACCTCGAACACCTGTTTGTATAACTTTTGATTGCCCTTGAGCCAATTCATCGGTATATTGATATTTTGTCTGATAAGGAAGTTCTTGAACTGACTCCTGCTCACTAATTTTTAGTTCTGGCAAGTCATAAACGGTGCTTAGACGAGCAGACTCTCTTTCCTTAGCAGCTATAGCTTCTCTTTCTTCCTCAGTTAAAGCATCCCCCTTATCTGAAACAATCTCTTTCATATCAAGATTTGTTTCACTCGGTTTAAGTTCACTTCCCTTCTCTTTCTCCCAGTCAAGTGTCGGATTTTCCTTCAGAGCAGAATGAGCTAAATGACTATCATTTTGTTCTTCATTCTTTAGATAACCGATATAGTCGTAACCGTCAATTTTCAATGGCGCTGGAAGTGCATCTCCAAGACCCAAGTTAAGACTTTGATTATATGCAGCGAGCTCGATATTCGTCACTGCTAAGACTGTTGGAGATAGCAGTATGGATCCCATTCCAGTTACCAACAAGATCGAAGATAAATACCTCTTCCCATTTCTGCCTCTAACAACTACAAGCACTAGTAATGCAAGACCCATCGCTGTAAAAGTTGATTCCCAAAGACCGGAATGACCTGTTTTAGGTAATACTCCAGACGAATCCGCTTGAGTAGTCGGACGATAAACTAAGTAATAAGTCTCTGAAGCATCCTCAACATGCTTTGGAATCTCCCTGATCAAGGCACTCTTCTCTGCCTCCGTCAATTCAGACTCCACTACGTAGTGGTATTTTACCTGAGCAGACTGCTGACTTTGAATTTCTGCTGCCTTCACAGAAGTCAAGCCCCCAGCCATTTGCCCACTCAAAAAGAAGCTTCCAATAGTCGCTGAAACGAGCCCAACGGACAACTTTCGGAAAGAAAAACGCTGTCGTTTTTCTCCATAAAATTGATGTTTCATTCTCAAAATTCCCTCTTCAATATATTATTCAATCCTTTCTATTCTACCTGATTTCACTTGATTATTCAAATTATTTGTCGCGATTTTTAGAAGCAACACATGCTTTTGAAAAGTACCAAAAAACGACCTCTCTTTTTAAAAAATCTCAAAAAATCAACTTAAAACTTTCCTTAAAAATGTTGAATTTCTACATCTTTGTCCTAAGCTTTTACCAGCAAAAAAAGAGAGAAATGACTTTCTCTCTTTTACCTTTCCTCTCACCTTAAACTATGAGAAGACATATTTCTAATCTGATTATTTCGCTTCAAATCCTTCTGCAACTGCATCTGCAAAGTTTTCTTCTACGATGCTTGCACAGTGATCACAGATGACTGCATGGTAGCTGCGTTCTGTTGTTGTTGGGTCGATACGACGGCAACGGTCACAAACTTCACCTGCAGCACGTTTAACTGTGAAGGCAACATCCTCAAAGCTAACTGCGCCTTCTGGAGCTGTACCTTCAGCGATGGTCAATTCTGACACGATCAAAAGTTGAGCCACATTGCTATCTACTGCTCCAAGAAGAGTTTTCACAACTTCGTTTGGATAAACTGTCAAGTGTGCTTCAAGCGATTTACCGATTACTTTTGCATTACGCGCTTCTTCCAAGGCTTTTTGAGCTTGTCCGCGGAAATCCATGAAGGCTGCCCATGTATCCAGGATTTCTTCTTGGTTGGCAAAAGTTTCAGCTTCTGGTAATTCAGACAATTGAACAAATTCTTCAGCTTCAAACTCAAGATATGACCAGATTTCCTCTGCTGTGTGAGGAAGGATTGGTGTCAAGAGTTTAGTGATTTTGACAAGAATGTCATAGAAGACAGTCTGCATTTGACGGCGTTCGAGTGATTTGGCACCCTCGATGTAAACAACGTCTTTGGCAAAGTCAAGGTAGAAGGCTGACAAATCAACGTTGATGAAGTTCACCAAGGCCTTGTAGATTGTCAAGAATTCAAAGTTAGCATAAGCATCACGAATCGTTTTCACAAGCTGGTTAAAGCGAATGGTCATGTACTTGTCAACAGAACGAAGCTCATCGTAAGCTACTGCGTCTTGAGCTGGGTTAAAGTCAGATGTATTGGCAATCAAGAAACGAAGAGTGTTACGGATCTTACGGTAAGTTTCAGAGACTTGGCTCAAGATATCCATAGAGATACGCACGTCGTTGCTTGAGTCCACACTTGTTACCCAGAGACGCAAGATTTCCGCACCAAATTGTTTTTCAACATCACTTGGAGCAATCGTATTCCCAAGAGATTTAGACATCTTCTCACCTTTACCATCAAGAGCAAAACCTTGTGACAAGATTTGTTTGTAAGGAGCAACGCCATGGTTAGCAACAGATGTGATAAGTGATGAGTTGAACCAACCACGGTACTGGTCAGAACCTTCAAGGTAAAGATCTGCTGGATATTTGAGTTCTGGACGGTTGACCACTACTCCATTCCATGATGAACCTGAGTCAAACCATACGTCCATGATATCTGTTTCTTTCTTGAACTCGCCATTTGGTGAACCTGGATGAGTAAATCCTTCTGGCAAGAGGTCCTTAGCATCACGTTCCCACCAGATGATAGAACCGTGTTCCTCAAAGAGTTGAGCTACATGTTCAATAGTCTCAGCAGTCATGATTGGCGTTCCGTCTTCAGCATAGAAGATAGGAAGGGGAACTCCCCAAGCACGTTGACGAGAGATAACCCAGTCGCCACGGTCACGAATCATATTGTAAAGACGAACTTTCCCCCATTCTGAGTGGAACTTCACTTTTTCAATTTCATCCAAGATTTCTTGGCGGAATTTAGATACAGAGGCAAACCACTGTGGAACAGCACGCCAGATGATTGGTTTCTTGGTACGCCAGTCAAATGGGTATGAGTGAGAGATTTCTTCTTGAGCAAGGAGCAAATCGCCCAGTTTTTCGATAACAGTCGGCACAACCTTGTCATAGAACTGACCCGCAAATTCAGGACCAGCATTTTCCATCATAATACCGCGTTCGTTAACTGTTACAGCAACTTCAAGGCCGTTGGCAACACCAACATTGTAGTCGTCCTCACCAAAACCAGGGGCTGTATGGACAATACCAGTACCAGAGTCAGTCGTAACGTGGTCACCCAGGATTACCAACTCATCTACAGCCGTATCCCATGGGTGGACTGTCACAATGTGGTTCAATTCTTGACCACGGTAGGTTGCCAAGACCTGAACATCAGCCCAACCAAATTTCTCAGACAAGCTATTCAACAATTCTGAAGCAACCACAAACTTACGAGTCTCACCAGCAGGTTGTACGACTACGTAATCAATATCCGCTCCAACAGTCAAACCACGAGAAGCTGTAATGGTAAATGGAGTAGTTGTCCAAACTACGATGTAAGTGTCTGTATCTAGCACACCTTTTCCGTCTTTGACGCGGTTAGCATAGTAAAGGGAAGTTGAAAGCAAGTCATGATACTCAATTTCCGCTTCAGCAAGGGCTGACTCAGAAGACCATGACCAGTAAACTGGCTTGGCACCACGGTAGATATAGCCTTTTTTAGCCATCTCACCAAAGACACGGATCTGAGCTGCTTCATAGTCTGGAGTCAAAGTCACATAAGGATTTTCCCAGTCACCAGAAACACCCAAACGTTTAAAGTCTTCACGTTGTTTATCAACTTGAGAAAGAGCGTACTCGCGGCAAAGTTTCAAGTACTCAACCAAGTCCATTTCTTTGCGTTTAACGCCCTGTTTTGCCAAGACTTGCTCGATTGGCAGACCATGAGTATCCCAACCTGGGATATAAGGAGCATAAAATCCAGACATAGACTTAGAACGAACAATAATATCTTTAGAAATCTTGTTCATGGCATGTCCAACGTGGATATTTCCGTTTGCATACGGAGGGCCATCATGCAAGGTGAAATGCGGTTTTCCTTGGTTCAATTCTTGACGACGTTGGTAAAGTTTTGCTTCTTCCCATTCTTTTTGCCAAACTGGTTCTTTGGTTGGAAGACCAGCACGCATAGGAAAGTCTGTTTTCCCTAGATTGAGGGTTTCTTTAAGTTTCATTGTTACTCCTTTAATTTAAAATGACAAAATAAAAACCACGATTCGCAAAAAGGACGAAAATCGTGGTACCACCTTTGTTCGAAAAAAGACAGGGTCTCTTTTCCTCTTTTCCCGTAACGTGGGGGACGTCTAGTCTTACTGTTTTCAGATTAGATTCGTTGAGAGGATAATCTAACCACTAGGGATTGCAGGACTCTCACCATCTCCCGCTCGCTGAAAATATAGTTGGTTGGATCTTGTTCTCACATTTTTTTATAGGATAAGAACAGATTCTTTATTTGCATCGTTCTCAGTTGCCGCAGTAGCTTCTACTTCAACTGACTCTTCATGCTGGTCACTTTCTTCTGTCTGTTGGTTTTGTTGAGCTTCAAACTCAGCTAATTCTTTGTTACCAGCCTCGATACGAGCTTGTAATTCAGCAACCTCTTCTGGTGTGAATTGACGAGTCATATCAATAGGCTCTTCTTCTGGTTGTAAAGATACAGATTCACCAAGAACTTCACCCACCACTTCTTTAAAGGCTTCATCACTTGTCTGAAGGTAAGTAGCTGTTGGGCGAAGAATATCTTCCCAATCAGATGACTCGACAATAGCCAATTGACTTTCAATCGTAGACTTGAGGCGTTGATGGAATACACGGCTCTTGTTCTTCAACTCTTCTGTCTCAACAGCCACTCTCTTCGCATTATCTGTTGCCTGACGGAGAATTTCATTTGCCTTGTATTTCGCTTCTTCAAGCAAACGCTGGGCGTCTTGTTCAGCTTGTTGAATAATATTGTTTGAACGTTCTTGAGCAGCCTGTTTAACACGCTCCGCAGTATCTTGAGCAATCAAAACTGACTGACTCAAGGAATCCTTCATCTCATCAAAGTAAGACAAACGTTCTTCCAAACTCTTGATGTGTGTCTCTTTATCGTGATTGCTACGAACCAAGTCTTCGTAGTCACGAACAACGATATCCAGAAATTCATCTACTTCTTCTGGATCAAAACCTCTAAATCTTGTACCAAAGGTTTTATCTTTAATTTCTAACGATGTAATTGGCATACTTTTCCTCACTTACTTAATAAAAAATAGAATCATTAATTGCTTCTGGTTCTTGCTCGCTTGTTACTGTTCTCTTAGGAATATCATTCGTATAATAGGAAAGACGTTCTTCTAGTTTTTTGATATAGAGTTCAGTTTCATCTTTGTATCGAATCATCTCCTCTAATTCAAAGTAAATCTTATCTAGAAAGAGGTCAACTTCTTCCTGATTGTAGCCTCTGAATGTTCTTGAGAAAGCTTTATCACTTATTTCTTGTGGTGTAATCGACATATTTTTTCTCACTTGCTTAAAAGTAGCCGGACTGTTAGTTTTTTCTTATCCTTTTTGGTCTGACCATTGTCTTTGACAACTTTCAAACGACCAAACTTTCTCACACTGATCAAATCTCCAACTGCGACCTGGTAATCAGATTTTTCAACCACATGATAATTTACCTGGACAGATTTTTTCTCAATCAGTTGACTAGTTTGATTTCTAGATAATTTCAAGGCACTTGATAAGAGGGCATCCAATCGAAAACTCGAAACTAAAATTTCTCGTTCTCTATAATCAATTTTAGACAAAATCCTATCGGTAAAAGGACATTCCTCCAGCGATACAGGAAGTCTGCCAATCTTTCTTATTCCATCCTGAAAAAGAGGAATGAAATCACGATTGACAAAAATCTGTGCTCTCTTTTCATCTACCAAGATATCACCAAATAATTTACGGTCAATTCCTAGTTGGTTGATAATTGTTCCCAATATTTTTCCATGACTCAGTTGCTCAAACTTACTCGGATAGCAAATTTCCAACAAGGCCATTTCAAAGTCTGATATCTCCGGTTCAAAGTAATCTGGATAGAGAAGAACTCGAACCGACTCTGTCGGAAGAAAATCACCACTACTTTGGCAACCCAGTCCATATGTCCCAGCTAGTACCCTCAAAATCTGTTCCTGATGGGGATTGATAAAAGGAGTAAGTACCGGTGCATAGGTATCTTCTACCCGCTTGATCCACTCTAACCCCTTATCAATAAAGGGAATATCATCTTGGGAAAAATGCTGATAAATGGCTCGATTTGCTGTCATAGTAATAAGACTAGTCGTGTTAAGAGATTTCCAACAAACTGAATCAGAATCAGCGCCGCCCAAACCGTAAAGTCAAGACCAGCAAATTGTAGATTGAGCTTACGAAGGGGCTCAATAACTGGACGAGCAAGTCTGATAACTAGGCGACCTAGCTGGCTTTCATAGGCATTTGGAAACCATGAAAGAAGAGCAAATGCAACGAGAATGATGGAATAAATGCTAACCGCATTTTGGATTAAACGAATTAAGAAAATCATTATCTTGCTCTATTTCGTTTAATATCAAAACCAAACTCAGCGCTTTGTGATTCATCTGGAAGTTTGATATCTTCAATATTCACGACAACGTTGACAGGCGTCAATAGATACATCGTACTCGCAACTTTTTTCATATTCCCAGCTAAGACATGGCGGGCTCCGTCCAAGTAATCAAGGCAACGACGGGCTTGAACCTCTGTCATGTATTGGAAATCAATCAAAATACTTTCATTGCCAGCCAACAAATCTACAATTTCAGTTGCATCTTCATATTTTCTTGGATAGCGAACGTCAATTGTCACTTTCTCATCTGAACGATGGCTTTGCATTGCCAATTCTTGCTGACGCGCATGAAGACGGGTAATATTTGCATCTTTTGCTGATCCTGACTGAGCAGGTGCTGGTAATTCTTTAGAAGATGAGATGGCTGGGCTAACTGTTCCCTCTTGTTGAGCCTGGTAGTTAGTCGTTTCTTCTCCGTCTTCTGTAAAATAATCTATAAATTTATCGAATCTATCTTTTAAAGACATAGCTCTCTCCTATTTAAAAAATGCTGTACCGATTCGAACAAAGGTTGAGCCGAACTGAATCGCTTCCTTAAAATCACGACTCATTCCCATGCTTAGCTCTGTCATCGGCATATTAGGGATTTGTTTTTCTCTAATTTCTGCTTGCAGAGCCTGCGTATCCTTGAAAATTTCTTTCAATTCATCACTGTCTGCCTCAAAAGGAGCCATGGTCATTAAACCAACATACTCAATCTGATCTAACTTAGCCAATTCTGGCAAAAGTTCTAGCAATTCTTCTTTTGAAAACCCATGCTTGCTTTCTTCCCCAGAAATATTGACCTGCAAGAAACACTTGATAACATGATCTGTTCTCTTTTGAATTTCCTGGGCTAACTTAAGGGAATCTAAAGCATGAAAGTAATCCACATATGGGATTACTTCTTTCACTTTCCGTCTCTGTAGTGTTCCTATTAAATGCCAAGTAACTGGGTAATCTTTCAAGGCCTGATATTTTTCTAAAAATTTATCAACTCGATTTTCACCTATATGACGGACACCAAGCGGAAGCAAGGCTTCCGCTGTTTGTACATCTACATACTTTGTCACTGCGATTACTGAAACAGCATCTAGAGCACGGTTGGCTTCTTGACTAGCATCAGCTATTTGCTGAAAAACTAATTCAGTATTTTTTTTCAAATTCATTGATTAACGATTTTTGAAGAATGGAGGTGTATCCAATTCATCTTCATCTTGTGAAACTGGTGTTTCGAAGCGTTCTACCGGTGAAACAACTGGATCTGTTTGGCGAACAATAGACTCACGACGCAAGTCCCAGTCTCCAAAAGCAGACGCTTGGTTTGTTTCAAAACGACGTGGGCTTGATTTAGGCAATTCTGCTGTCTCTTCCAAGTCGAATTGACGGTCAAATGTGTGCGCTTGTGGAGCTTTAGTTGTTGGACGTCCAACTGGTTGGTTGTTACGAGCTCCAACTACTTTTTCCACTCGCTCTTGACGAACACCTGTCGCTACAACAGTAACACGGATTTCATCCTTCATGCTTTCGTCAATTGATGTTCCAAGCCAGATGTTTACACCTTGGCCAGCTGCTTGGTTGACAATTTCTGAAGCTTCTTCTGCTTCAATCAAGGTCAAATCAAGACCACCAGTAACGTTGACGATGACATCCTCTGCACCATCGATTGTTGTTTCAAGAAGTGGAGAGTAAATTGCTTTACGAGCCGCTTCAACAACGCGTTCTTCACCACTACCGATACCGATACCCATAAGGGCATTCCCTTTGTTGGCCATTACAGTTTTCACGTCAGCAAAGTCAAGGTTAATCAATCCTGGGTTCGTGATCAAGTCAGTAATTCCTTGAACACCTTGGCGAAGAACGTTATCTGCTTCGCTAAGAGCTTCAAGAAGTGGCGTTTTCTTATCAACGATTTCAAGCAAGTTGTTGTTAGAGATAATCAACAAAGTATCAACATGCTCGCGAAGTTCGTTGATTCCTTCTACAGCGTACTGGCCACGTTTGCTTCCTTCAAATCCGAAAGGACGTGTCACAACACCAACTGTAAGAGCACCAAGATCTTTAGCGATACGTGCAATAACAGGGGCTGCACCTGTACCAGATCCACCACCCATACCTGCAGTGATAAAGACCATGTCCGCTCCAGTGATAGCTTCCGTCAAAGCTTCTTCACTTTCTTCTGCAGCTTTACGTCCAACTTCTGGACGTCCTCCAGCACCCAAACCACGAGTCAATTTTGGACCAAGTTGGATAACTGTTTCTGCTTTCGTACTGCTAAGGGCTTGTACATCAGTGTTGGCTGCGATAAATTCTACACCAGCAACACCTTCGTCAACCATGCGGTTGATGGCGTTGCCACCACCACCACCGACACCAATTACCTTAATAACTGCGCCTTGAGCTGCTGCTGTATCAAATGAAAATGTCATAATTTCTTATCCTCTTTTATTCATCAAACATGCTTCCGATCAAACCACGGAAACGTTCTGTTAGCTTCGGTTTACTTTGAGAACTTGCTTGGAATTCTTCCTTGGGAGCAACTGGGGCTTCCTGCACAGTTTCAGCTGGAGCTGCTTGTGCTGGACTTGGTTGCGCTACTGGATTCAAACGTTGATTTGGAATGCCAAAGTTGATTGGTTTTTGACGAAGGAATTCATCTCCTTTAACTGCTTTTTGGGCAAGAAGATTGACTTCAGTCAATTTACCAGCAAACTCAGACAAGCTAATCACGTGCGCAAATGCAGGGTTGCGAATTCCAACTTGATTTGGTACATAAAGTTTTACTCGAACACCAAATACTTCTTGAGCTAATTCAACAATTCCTGGCAAAATTGCATTTCCACCGATAAGGACGATGCCACCTGGCAAATCTAACAAGTGTCTTCTTTCCAACTCTTGTTTGATTTGGTCAAAGATATGTTTGATGCGTGCTGAGATAATTTCTGCCAAATAGCTTTCTGTTACTTCAACAGGTTCTACTTCACCGATTACTTCAACTTGGAAAGTTTCGTTACTTGCAAGTGGAACGTAAGCTTCACCATAGTTCAGTTTCAAACTTTCTGCAATTTTTTGAGATGTTTTCAAGACTTTAGAAATGTCTTTTGTAACGTAATCTCCACCTTCTTGGTAGATATTAGTGAACTGCAATTCCTGGTTACGGATAGTCGCTACAGTAGTCTGACCTCCACCCATGTCAATGACAGTCGCACCAAATTCGCGTTCGCCTTCGTTGAGAACGGAGTTCACGATTGCCAAAGGTGAAATAATCACATTATCAACATGGATACCCACACGCTCCACTGTCTTGCGAAGATTGTGTAGAATCGTACGAGGCCCTGTGTAAAGCAGACCACGCATTTCCAAACGAACACCCATCATACCACGAGGGTCACGGATGCCTTGGAAACCATCCACGATGAATTCTTCTGGAATAAATGTAATCACTTCACGGTCAGGAGTCATGCTCTTTGTCAAAGCTGATTTGACAACATTTTCAACATCTTGATCTGTGATTTCTTTGGTGTCTGAAGTTACAGGAATCATTCCTTGTGTTGGTTCAACCTGCAAGAGGTTTGCTGGAAGGCCAACGTTAACAGACTTAATAGAAATACCAGCTTTCTCTTCTGCCTGTGTGATTGCGGATTTGATTGCTGAAGCAGCTGCTTCAATATCAACAATAATTCCGTCTTTTACACCTTTACTTTTGGCATTGCTAACACCAATTACATTTACTTCGCCATCTCTATGCTCAGCTACTAGCACTTTAATCGAGCTAGTTCCGATATCTAAGCCTGTAAAAAAACCATCTCTAGTCATTACATCGCATCCTCTCTGTCTTCCAAGTTTCTCACTTCTATTTAATAACTATGTTTGGGTATAGCTATTCAAAGAATATTATAACACAAAAAATCCAATCGTGCTTAGATTTTGATAAATTTCCTAGTCATTTTTCACTTTTTATTTCTATTTTTTTATCTTAACAGCCTTACTTTAAAAAAGTATCTTTTTTTACAAAAAAAGAAAGCTTATACTTAAGCTTTCTTCACAAGTATTTTTTCTGCTTTTTGCTCTAAAAAAACTTCTAATACTTTCTTGGTCAAACTAATAGCTGTAGCTAATACCAGCGACACAATCAGGTAATTGGCCACTAAGCCATGATCACCAACCAATGGTGGCTTTGTCAAGAATCCATAATCTCCTCCAGTCACTAAATTAACCACAAAAATCAGAGCATTAAGTGAAAAGGTTAATAAAACAATCCGCTTAACATCCAATAATCTAGAGTCATACTGTCTAAATAAATAAACCAAAGAATTTCCTAGAAGAGCTAGGTGACCAAAAATGAAAGACAGGATGGCTATGTGGGGAAAAGGATAGGCATCTGGTACTGGATAAACAAAAGCTGCCAGCGTTCCAAAAATTCCAAGTAGAGAAAAATATTGCTTATACATTGACTTACCAGGAAGTAACAGCACTACAAACATCGCTATACGACAATGATAAAATGGTAAACTTTCTGACATCGGCATGTGATTTCCCCAGTACCAACTATAGAGAAGAATCAACTGGACAGCTTGTAAAATTTGGAAAAAACGTTGATAGACTTTTTTATCGTAATAGCGATAAGAAGTGTAGAAGGTCAACGCTAATAACGAAAATAAACTTACATACCAGACAAGGTCAAATTGAGGTGGTTCTGTCGCTTGCGTTGTAAAGAAAATATCCCATAAATTCATTTAATATTCCTCATTATATTTCAAAATCTTCTCACATATTATACCATGCCAATAGAAAAAAATGAATTCAGAAATACGATAATAATCTTCTCAGTCAAGATATTGGTCTCTTTGTCCTTGATGAATCTGCCAAAGAATCTCCATTTGCTCCTTGGTGATGCGTTTTTCAGATAAGACTGGCAATTGGTCAATGGCAAAAAATTGAAGCTCAGCAATTTCTTGATTCTCTTGAAATTGTCCATCAAGAAGCTTACATTCAAAGACAAACTTTGCATATTGTTTGCTCTGTAGTTGGAAACGATTGGTATCAAAAACTGCAAGTAACCTTTCAGCTTTTGCTGTAAAGCCGGTTTCTTCTTCAATTTCTTTAAGAATATTTTCGGTTGGAGAATAGCCAACTTCACCAAAACCACCTGGCAAAGCCCAACTATCCTCTCCTTTTCCTCTAACTAAACATACTTTTTCATCCTCAACAATCCAAGCACGGACGTCCATCAGAGGAGTTGCATAAGCGGACGTTGGTTTCAAGACTTCTGCCACTTCTTCTGCATCGAGGTCTGATACCTGATTCAACATTTCAGATAACAGACTTCACAAGTCCTCGTAACGCTCACGGTCGAAAGGATCTTTTGTAAAGGTTAATCCAGTATCCGTAATGGCCAGCATTCTTTGCAGATACTTGGCAAAATCACTTGCATTCATTTTCTAAACTTTCTACCAACTTGGCTAGATTCATGGAGTTAGAGCCTTTAAGCAAAATTTGGTCATTGGCTCCAAGGCTTTCCTTAACCTTCTTGACTAGGTCTTCAAATTGGTCCTCGTCAGCTGTTTTCTTGAAGTAATAAACGTGGCCGATTGGGAACATTTGACTAGCAAGTTGGCTTAATTCGGCAATGTCTTCTCCATAGAAAATCACGGTATCCAGCACATCTGGCGATAGGCTCAAAATCATCTGGTTATGGAGCTGAACAGACTGGTCACCAAGTTCCTTCATGTCTGCTAAGACTGCGATTTTCTTGCCCCCTTCATTAGCTGGAATGGCAGAGAATGTCTCCAAAATCAACTTCATAGCAGTTGGATTGGCATTGTATACGTCAGACAGAATATCTGCTCCATTGGCTGCTTTCTTCCACTCAGTACGGTTACGCGTCAATTCTAGGTTCTGGAAGGCCTGATGAATTTGCTCTTCTGAAACTCCTTCTTGAAGAGCCACATAAGCAGCAATCATAGCATTGGTGGCATTGTACTTACCTGTCACTGGCAAATCAAGGGTTTGTTCCAAAAAATTCGCCTTAAAAGTCAGACTATCCTTGCGCTCAATCAAGTCCGTGATTTCTAACTCAGCTCCTGGCCCAAAACGGACCACTTTTTTATCTGTAGGCAAGTAGTCCTCTACAATGGAGTCGGCTGGTGCCAAAAGCAAAGAACCTGGTGCCATACCATCAGCAATTTGCATTTTCCCTTTAGCGATTTCTGAACGGTCTTTGAAAAAGGCCAAATGAGCCTCTCCAACCAAGGTCACGATAGCTGTTTTTGGATGGGCCAATTCTGACAAGAGATGGATATCTCCCAGATGATCTTGTCCCATCTCCAAGACCAACTTTTCTGTCTCCTCAGGCATGTGAAGAACCGTGTAGGGAAGGCCTATCTCATTATTGTAATTGCCTTGAGTCTTGTAGGTCTTGTAGGTTGTTGACAGTAAATGCGCCAACATATCCTTGGTCGTCGTCTTGCCATTTGAACCCGTAACGGCAAAGACATCAACAGCCGTTTTCTCAAGATAGTAGGCTGCGAGGGCTTGAAAGGCAGTCAACACGTCGTCTACTAGAATGTAGGGATGATTTGCAATCTCTTTCTCAGACAAGGTTACTGCTGCACCATTTTCAAAAGCTGTTTCGATAAAGTCATGACCATCACGCGCACCTTTGAGGGGCACAAACAAATCTCCTGTCTCAATCAAACGACTGTCAAACTCAGCTTTTTCTAACTGAACGTCCGCAAAAAGACTAGCGTCATTTTTAGCTCCAACAGCTTGGGCAACTTCATGGATTGTTAATTTCATTTCTACTCCTTTAAAAAGGGTTGAAGTCCGAGAACTCTAGTCACCATGCAGTGATAGTTCTGGCTTCTACCCTCTCTTTCATTTTTATAGCAAATGCGCTTCGCGCTTGTCAAAACTTTGCTTAGCAAGGTCAACCAAACGCTCGATTAGTTCTGGGTAGCTGATTCCCATATTGTCCCAAAGTAGTGGATACATAGACCACTGGGTAAAACCTGGCATGGTATTAAGCTCATTTAGGAAAATCTCGCCCTTATCTGTATAGAAGAAATCACAACGAGACAGACCGAGGCCACCAATCGCACGGAAGGCTGTTTCAGCATTTCGACGCATGACAGCTACCACATCATCACTAATCTTGGCTGGGATGTCCATGGTAATCTTGTTATCGATGTATTTGGCATCATAGTCATAAAAGGCAACATCCTTAACCACTTCACCAGGAAGCGTGCTCTTGACATCGTAGTTGCCCAAGAGACCAACCTCGATTTCACGGGCATTTACCCCTTGCTCTACTAAGACACGGCTGTCATATTGGAAGGCAAGTTCCAAAGCTTGACGGAGTTCTTCTTGGTTTTCAGACTTAGAAATACCGACACTTGAACCCATATTTGACGGCTTCGTGAAGACTGGATAAGTCAGTTTTTCTTCAACTTCAGCGATTTTAGCAGTCACATCATCGCCTTCAACGATGGCCACATAAGGTACTTGGGCAATCCCAGCAGACTCCAAGACACGCTTGGTCGTAATTTTATCCATGGCAAGGCTGGATGACAAGATATTACAACCAACATAAGGCATTTTCAAAACTTCTAAGAATCCTTGAACTGAACCATCTTCTCCCATCGGACCATGAAGAACTGGAAAGACCACTGCACCTTCTTCATAGATGGCACTTGGCGCTATTTTCTTGTCCCAGTCAATAGTCGCATTGGTCATGAGACGATCCTCTTGACCTGGGGTCTGGCTAAATTCCTGTGTTTTGATAAAGTCACCTGACTGGCTGATGAAGAAAGTATTGACGGTGAAACGGTCGTAGTTGACCGCACGCATAACACTTTCAGCTGAAAGGACAGAGACTTCACGCTCTGCACTACGTCCACCGTATAAAAGAATAATCGTTTGTTTCATATTGCTTGTCCTAATTCTAATAGAATACTCGTTCTTTAGTATATCATATTTGCTTCTTTTTTGAAACTTGAATCTAAAAAAGCCCTCATTTGAGAGCTGAAATTTTACCGATCCACCACTTGAGCTTCAAAGTAAGCTGGCTTGTCGTCTACATTGGTCATGGTAATCGTGTAGGACTTGTTATTGGTTACATAAAAAAACTTTCTCCCCTTGGTAGTTGACAACAATTCCATTCTTTACCAAATGAATATCTGTTTGATTGTTTGGAAGCTCTTTATCATCTTTCCAACTTATCTAAGATTTTCTGGTATTCTTTATGCAAATCCTTAGCTTTCTTAGAAGAATCATATTTTGCACTCTCAACCTTCACATCCTTCATCTTCTGCACCCAGCTCATGTCCACACCGTCCGCATAGTAGTTGCCATCGCTATCGACAATGATTTTACTTAGTTGCGTAGCTCCTTGAATCACTAAGCTAAGGACTTCTAGACTATCGCTGAAATACTGGGAAACCTCTGAGACAAAGAATTCTAATTTTTCAATCTTGTCATCCAAATCCTGAATACCCGACTCGATTTGAGACTTGGTATTGTAGAGGATGGTCTTCTCAGAGAAGGCTCTCCCCCAAATGAGACTAAAGAGGTCTTTGATTTGATTTAGCCAGTTCTCCCTCGCTTGAATCTGAGCTTCTACGATAGCTAACTGCTCTTCCCTCAATTTTTTCAGTTCCTTAAGTTGGTCCTGTCAGCTCACCTGAGTCTAATATAACAAACTATCCATACAAGGTTTGATACATCTTTTTCATGAAGACATCAAGCTCTTTTTGAACAATCTTTAATAGGCGCTCTTCTTCGACTTTGGGAATAGTCACCCTCTCATTTATATTTCTTTCATTTATTTGAAAATAAGCGCTAGAAACTAAATCAAAGTTCTTATCCAATTCATAGAGTACACTAGTTATTCTACCATCTATCTCTATTTCAAAATAAGCAGTAACCCCATTCCGTCCCGGATTTGAGATGTCCAAATTGATGTCTCCTTTTATCTCTATGGAGTCAATTCCTCCATCCAATCGAATAGCTCCATCGGGAGGAACGACATAGCCCGCTTTACGGATGTCAGGTGCATATTTTTCTGATGCCATCAAACGTTGTAAGACGACTATATTGTCCCTCTCTTCAAAGGAGGTTTTTAATTGCATATGTTCTTGGTGGTTTTGATACTGAAAATAAAGATTCAAGCCAGTAGCTAAGGCAATTACAGAACCAATAACGATCAGTATTTTTTTAAGTCCTGACATTTTTTCACCCCCTCTGTCTAAGTTATCATAGAAGTCTTGTTCATACAGCATTGCGTTGAGTAAGAAGTTACTTTCTCTAAAAATCTAACCATACAAGGTTTGATACATCTTTTTCATGAAGTCATCAATCTCGCTTTGAACACTTCTCAACAAGTAATCTTCTTCGGCTTGGGGGATAGAAACAATCTCTCTTTTCCCGTTACCATTTTGCTGAGAATAGCTAGAATCAATTAAATTCAGATTTTTATCTAAAATAAAAGCTACATGCGTTTGTTTTTCATTAACCTGTGTGATGAAAAATAACTGAAAATCCTTAGCATCCTTTTTGGGAGGGCTAATTTTCAAATGTAACTCTCCTTCTATTTCTAATGGATAAATAACTCCATCCAATCGAATAGCTCCGTCAGAAGGAATAGTATATCCTGCCTTGCGGATGTCAGACGCATATTTTTCTGATGACGTCAAACGATGAAGAACTTCAATTCTTTCATTTTTCTCAAAGGATTCTTTTAAAGCACTAGATTGTTGGAAATGATTGTAAGTAAAATATAAAGGAATCGCTAATAGGAACAAGGACAATACAATCAACCACTTAAACTGTTTTACTTTATCTAACATTCGCCTTTCCTCTATCAACACTCTCTTTCAAATAAGTGGGATTATAAATTCTCACTCACCTTCCTCATCATCATAAACTGGCTCGCCATGGATTTTGATGTATTCTTCATTTCTACGGTCATCTTCTTCCCAGACTGGGTCTCTCACATGGTCCATAAATGAAATTTCTTCCAAACTCAGCTCATTAGCTTCTTCATAACTCATCGAAAGGATATCCTCATGCCGGTTTTTAAATTCCTCCACACTTAACCAGCTCTCTTTATCATCTTCGCTAATCTGACCATCAATAGCAGTCGCAATTTCAATGGCCATAATATACATAGCTCGTTTATCAA
>NZ_AJRG02000023.1:0-24318 GCF_000298715.2 Streptococcus sp. GMD5S | reverse complement strand
GGAAGCTTCCAATGCCTTTATCGTTGGTTTCAACGTACGCCCTACACCACAAGCGCGTCAACAAGCGGAAGCTGACGATGTAGAAATCCGTCTCCACAGCATTATCTATAAGGTTATCGAAGAGATGGAAGAAGCCATGAAAGGGATGCTTGACCCAGAATTCGAAGAAAAAGTTATCGGTGAAGCAGTTATCCGTGAAACCTTTAAGGTATCTAAAGTCGGAACTATCGGTGGATTCATGGTTATCAACGGTAAGGTTACCCGTGACTCGAAAGTTCGTGTTATCCGTGATGGTGTCGTTATCTATGATGGCGAACTCGCCAGCTTGAAACACTACAAAGACGACGTCAAAGAAGTTACAAACGGTCGTGAAGGTGGTCTCATGATTGATGGCTACAATGATATCAAGACTGATGATGTGATTGAGGCCTACGTCATGGAAGAAATTAAACGATAATAGAGAAACGATAGCCAATTTGACTCGTCGTCAACAGCGCCTTGATGAACTTTAGTTCTATCAAAGGCTTGTTTCCTAGATTCAAATGGCTCTAGTTCTTCTATCTATTAGAAATAGCTAGGTCTGCTGGCCTAGCTTTTGGTTCAAAGTAGAGAAAGGAATATCATGGCAAATCATTTCCGTACGGATCGTGTGGGCATGGAAATCAAGCGTGAAGTCAATGAGATTTTGCAAAAGAAGGTCCGTGATCCGCGTGTCCAAGGTGTGACCATTACAGATGTTCAGATGCTAGGTGACTTGTCTGTTGCCAAGGTTTACTACACCATTTTGAGTAACCTTGCTTCGGATAATCAAAAAGCTCAAATCGGGCTTGAAAAAGCAACTGGTACCATCAAACGTGAACTTGGTCGCAATTTGAAATTGTACAAAATCCCAGATTTGACCTTCGTCAAAGACGAATCCATCGAATATGGAAACAAGATTGACGAGATGTTACGCAATCTGGATAAGAACTAAGAAAGAGGGGCAACCCTCTTTTTTGTTGCCACAGTATGATCATTACTATTTGACGATATATCTATCTGATAAAAATCGGTTTAAAAAATTTGTAAATTTCACATAGTATGATATGATAAAGTCTGATATGAATGAAAAACGGAGAGACATATGGCTAGACAAGATATAGCTATGCAAGTACTGCAACAAGTGGTGAAACTACCCGTAGTCAAAGTTGATCGAGAGAAATTTTTGGTGGAAAAGTTTTCCAAGGAATTAGATCGCAAGGACATTGCTACCTTATTAGAACAAGGACCGACTTCTTTGTTGCCTCAAGAAAGCTTGGATCGCGTGGCCAAGGCCTGTATTAAGGATAATGTCCTGTTAGCCAGTGGAACTTCGGTTTTGGCTGGTCTACCTGGAGGTATTATCATGGCGATCACTATCCCGACAGACGTAGCCCAGTTTTATGCATTCTCATTAAAACTAGCTCAGGAGCTAGGGTATATTTACGGATTTGATGATCTCTGGGCATCGCGCAATGAGTTAAGTGAAGATGCTAAAAACACTCTCTTGCTGTATCTCGGTGTGATGCTGGGAGTAAATGGCGCAGGTGCTCTGCTTCGATCAGGCGGTGTGACAGTAGCCAAGCAAGTCATAAAAGTAGTGAACAAGAAAGCCTTGACAAAGACGCTCTGGTATCCTATTTTAGAAAAAGTTTTGAAGATTTTTGGAGTCAATCTGACAAAAGGAGGCCTAGCCAAAGGGATGGGGAAAGTGATCCCTATCCTAGGTGGAGTCATTTCTGGGGGCTTAACCTTTGCGACCATGAAACCGATGGGAGAAAGATTGCAAAAGGAATTGTCCAAGCTAGTCAACTACAATGAAGTACAATATCAAAGAGACGTTGATATTATCCGAAAAGAGGTCGAAATCATCGAAGGAGAGTAATATGGGACTTATAAAAACTCTAGCTAAAACTTATGGGAATTACTTTTTTGTGATGCAAAGCATCAAAGTCCTGAAGAACATGAAAAAAGACGACAATGCTCTAGTAGGTTTCGGGAAAGTACTGCTTGCTGACAAGCTGATGGATGTAGCCCAGTGGCTCGCAAAACCAGATGATAAGGAATAACTTGAAATGAAAGAAACTAGCAGGAACTCCGCTACTAGTTTTTTAATCTCTTTCCATATGGTATAATATAAGCAGTAAAATCATTTTATACTCTTCGAAAATCTCTTCAAACCACGTCAGCTTCACCTTGCCGTAGGTATGGTTACTGACTTCGTCAGTTCTATCCACAACCTCAAAACACTGTTTTGAGCAACCTGCGGCTAGCTTCCTAGTTTGCTTTTTGATTTTCATTGAGTATTAGAACATACAATGGAGGTCGTCATGGACAATATCATCGATGTATCAATTCCCGTTGCAGAAGTGGTGGACAAGCATCCAGAAGTCTTGGAAATCCTAGTGGAGCTGGGTTTTAAACCACTTGCTAATCCCTTGATGCGCAACACAGTCGGTCGCAAAGTATCGCTGAAGCAGGGTTCTAAACTTGAAGGAACTCCTATGGACAAGATTGTCCGCACACTGGAAGCGAATGGTTACGAAGTGATTGGATTAGACTAATGGCAGATGAACGGATTCATATCCTACGGGATATTTTGTTAGAATTGCACAACGGCGCCTCTCCCGAGTCAGTTCAGGAGCGTTTTGATGCGACTTTTACGGGTGTTTCAGCCATTGAGATTTCCCTCATGGAGCACGAGCTGATGAACTCAGACTCAGGTGTCACCTTTGAAGATGTCATGGAACTCTGCGATGTCCATGCCAATCTTTTTAAAAATGCTGTTAAGGGCGTCGAAGTAGAGGATACTGAACACCCTGGCCACCCAGTTCGCGTCTTCAAGGATGAAAATCTGGCTCTCCGTGCAGCTTTGATTCGCATTCGGAGACTGTTGGATACCTATGAGTCTATGGAAGATGAGGAAATGCTGGCAGAGATGCGCAAGGGCTTGGTCCGTCAAATGGGGCTGTTGGGGCAATTTAACATCCATTATCAGCGCAAGGAAGAGCTCTTTTTTCCCATCATGGAGCGCTATGGTCACGATTCACCTCCTAAAGTCATGTGGGGGGTGGATGACCAGATTAGAGAACTCTTTCAGACAGCTCTAGCGACGGCTAAGGAACTACCAGAAGTGGCGATTTCCACTGTAAAGGAGGCCTTTGAAGCTTTTGCGACAGAGTTTGAAAGTATGATTTTCAAGGAAGAGTCCATCCTTCTCATGATTCTTCTTGAGTCCTTCACCCAGGATGACTGGATTCAGATTGCGGAGGAGAGCGATGCCTACGGCTATGCCATCATCCGTCCGTCTGAAAAATGGGTGCCAGAACGACAGAGTTTCGTTGAGGAAAAGAGTGCAGAGGAGCCCGTGCAGCTGGACACGGCTGAAGGTCAAGTTCAGCAAGTTATCGATACACCAGAAGGCCAGTTCACCATTACCTTTACCCCTAAGGAAAAGGAAGCAGTGCTGGACCGTCATAGTCAACAGGCTTTTGGCAATGGTTATCTCTCCGTCGAGCAGGCCAATCTCATCCTCAATCACCTCACTATGGAGATCACTTTTGTCAATAAAGACGATATTTTTCAGTATTACAATGACAATACGCCAGCTGATGAGATGATTTTCAAACGGACGCCGTCCCAAGTCGGGCGCAATGTAGAACTCTGCCATCCGCCCAAATATCTAGAAAAGGTGAAGGCCGTTATGCAAGGTCTTCGTGAAGGGGTCAAGGACAAGTATGAAATGTGGTTCAAGTCAGATTCGCGAGGCAAGTTTGTCCACATTACCTATGCTGCGGTACACGATGAAAACGGGGAATTCCAAGGCGTGTTGGAGTATGTTCAGGATATCCAGCCCTACCGAGAGATTGATACGGACTTCTTCCGTGGATTAGAATAAGGAGAATCAATGAGTTACGAACAAGAATTTATGAAGGAATTTGAAGCCTGGGTCAATACCCAGATCATGATCAACGACATGGCGCACAAGGAAAGTCAAAAAGTCTACGAAGAAGACCAAGACGAGCGTGCCAAAGATGCCATGATTCGCTACGAAAGTCGCTTGGATGCTTATCAGTTCTTGCTTGGTAAGTTTGAAAATTTCAAGGCGGGCAAGGGATTTCATGATCTGCCAGAGGGATTGTTTGGCGAACGGAATTACTAATCATTGCAAATCAAAAAGTGCGTATGAACGCACTTTTTCTATTTATACGTGATGCGTGTGTTTGGTAATCCATTGTTCCATTTTGATATGCAACCAGAATGAATAGATGCCCAAGGTGATGATGGTGAGCAAGAACCACTTGATCCAGTTCCCGAATAATTGAGAACCAGTTCCGTCAAAATAAAGGCGACGTCCATCGATGACAGTATGCTTAACCTTCCAGTTTTGCATCATGCAAACTGCCCAAGGCGTAGCGATTCCAACAGTAAAGCCCATGATAAGCATGGCTAGGATAGCATGTCCAACGTAGCTCAAAAGACCGCCGTCAAAGTAACTTTCGTTATTCATATCGTTCTCCTTATCAGCTTTTTACGTGAATCAGTCTTGCACATTACTGCATATTTTATCAAGAAGTCGAATCATTGTCAAATTAGATTGAAAGAGAAAACGGCTAGATTTTTAAGGGGAATCTTATTTCCTTTCTTGATTTTTTCCAAAAATCTTGATAGAATATCTTTATTAAATCCTTGTCAGAGCAGGGATTTTTTATTGAAAGGATTTTATCATGTCAAAGAAACTCCAACGTAAAAAACAATTGCGAAATAGCCTTCGTCGCTCAGGTGCATTTTCAAGTACGGTGACCAAAGTTGTCGAAGAGACCAAGAAAGTTGTGAAACATGCAGAAAAATCTGCCAGCCAAGCAGGAAAAGTTGTCTCTAAAAAAGTGGAACAAGCAGTAGAAGCGACTAAAGAGCAAGCTCAAAAAGTAGCCAATTCAGTAGAAGATTTCGCAGCTACTTTGGGTGGCCTCTCAGTAGATCGTGCTAAGACTTTCTATGATGAAGGCATCAAGTCGGCTGCTGACTTTAAAAACTGGACTGAAAAAGAACTCCTTGCCTTGAAAGGAATCGGTCCAGCTACCATTAAGAAATTAAAAGAACACGGCATCAGTTTCAAGTAATTTTTCTTGTCCCTTGCATTTCCGTCAAAAACTTGCTACAATAAAGCCATTAGAGGTGTTTTGAATCCCACATTTTACAGAAAGTGGCGGTGCTGAGAAGTCCACAAATGTGTCAAAACTGGTTGCTGATGGATAAAAAATGAAATAATATTGTCTTTTTGTTTTAAAGACGAGAGTTGCGGGCATCTGCCCGAAATTGGGTGGTACCGCGGATTAGTACATTCGTCCCTGTCATGAATATGGCAGGGGCATTTTTTATGGGAAGCGAGGGAGAAAGATGATAATAGCTGAGTTACCAGAACGTTTAGAAACCGAACGGCTAGTCTTACGAGTCCGTACCGTGGCTGATGTTGTGGATATCTTTGACTATGCCAGTAGGCCAGAAGTTTCCTACCCAGCAGGCTTTCCGCCCGTCAAGACCTTGGAAGATGAGATTTATTATCTGGAGCATATTCTGCCCGAGCGCAATGAAAAGGACAATCTCCCAGCTGGTTACGGCATAGTGGTTAAAGGGACCGATACTATCATCGGCTCTGTTGATTTCCCTCGTCGTCACGAGGATGATGTCTTGGAGATTGGCTATATCTTACATCCAGACTATTGGGGTCTAGGTTATGTTCCAGAAGCTGCGAGTACCTTGATTGATTTAGCTTTTAAAGAACCTGGTCTTCACAAGATTGAGCTGACTTGTTTTGGCTACAATGTCCAAAGTCAACGAGTCGCAGAAAAGCTTGGCTTTACCCTTGAAGCTCGTATCCGGGACCGCAAAGATGCCCAAGGAAACCGCTGTGACAGTCTGATATATGGTTTGCTGAGGAGTGAGTGGGAAAAACAATCATTAGATGGGAGGAAGATTAATTGAACTCAATTTATTCATTCCAGCCCAATCGTAGATTTAATTTAAAAGAATTTCTTTCTAAAAGTAAGCTATCCTTGGCTTTTATTTATACTTTTGATGGGATATATTGTGGAATTTTGATATACTTTCTCTACAATAAAAATCTAATTGAATCAATTTTAATAAACTTATATGAATATTTTTCAAAGAATTATAGTATACATGAAAACCAATTTGGTTACTGGCTTAGCGCGATAGTAACATTAGTAATACCATTTATATTATCTGTTATAAAAAGTGTTATATCGATTATAATTTTTAAAAAAATGAATAAAATATATATACCTAAAGGAAAGACGCTTTGGAATGTATATGCTACAATGACATTTACTTCTTTTTTATGTTTTTTTATATATCTTTATTACTTTTTTTCTAGATTTCTCGATTTTTATAATGATTTATTTTTAGATGTTATCATTTTTCTTTTTCTTATAACACTATTTTTATTTTACTGGTGGCAAATTTATAATCTGATTGGATATGGTGCAAAAGATATAAAAGAAGTGATTGCATCATGGCTAACTGTAACAATGAGTATATTATTGTTGACAGTATTTAATCAAGTTGAAAACGAATTAATCAATGCTCTAAGTTGGTTTTTACCAATACTAATTCCAAATCTAATAGGGGAAATAAATTCTCAGTTTGATACAAATAAATATAAGAAAAAACCAAAAAGAACTGATAAAATGGATAGACACCTCTACCGAATTCAAATATACAGTTTTCTTACTTTATTAATGTTGAGTATTATTCCAAAGTTAGTTGAAATTATATGGGGATTGAAGATTAAAGTAGAATTGACCAAAATAATAAATTTGTCAGCTGATTGGACATCTGAATTTCTTGCCTCAACCATAATTGTTTTCTTATGTTTTATATTATCATTAATTATTGGAAGGGGCATGATTTGGTTGTTAAAATATTTCTATTTAGATCCATCAAAAAGATATTATAAATTTGAAAAAAATAAAAGGAGAAAAAATAATGTCTAAAGAACTTTCACCTAAATACAATCCAGCCGAGGTTGAGGCTGGTCGTTACCAGAAATGGCTTGACGAAGATGTTTTCAAGCCTTCAGGCGATCAAAAGGCTAAGCCTTATTCTATCGTGATTCCACCACCAAACGTAACTGGTAAACTCCACCTTGGTCACGCTTGGGACACGACTTTGCAGGATATTATCATCCGTCAAAAACGGATGCAAGGTTTTGACACCCTTTGGCTTCCAGGGATGGACCACGCAGGGATTGCGACTCAGGCTAAGGTTGAGGAACGCTTGCGTGGTGAGGGCATTTCCCGTTACGACCTCGGTCGTGAGAAATTCCTTGACAAAGTCTGGGAATGGAAAGACGAATATGCCACTACCATCAAGGAACAATGGGGCAAGATGGGGCTCTCTGTAGACTACTCTCGCGAGCGTTTCACTCTTGATGAAGGCTTGTCAAAAGCTGTTCGCAAGGTTTTCGTGGACCTTTACAAGAAAGGCTGGATCTACCGCGGTGAGTTTATCATCAACTGGGACCCAGCAGCTCGCACAGCTCTTTCTGATATTGAGGTTATCCACAAGGACGTGGAAGGTGCCTTCTACCACATGAACTACATGCTAGAAGACGGCTCACGCGCCCTTGAAGTGGCGACAACTCGTCCTGAGACCATGTTTGGGGACGTTGCGGTTGCGGTAAATCCAGAAGACCCACGCTACAAGGACTTGATCGGTAAAAATGTTATCCTTCCAATCGCTAATAAATTGATCCCAATCGTTGGGGATGAACACGCAGATCCTGAGTTTGGTACTGGTGTCGTGAAAATCACGCCTGCTCACGATCCAAACGACTTCTTGGTTGGTCAACGTCATAACTTGCCACAAGTTAACGTCATGAACGACGACGGAACCATGAATGACTTGGCCTTCGAATTTGCAGGCATGGACCGTTTTGAAGCTCGTAAGGCAGTCGTTGCTAAGTTGGAAGAAATCGGTGCCCTTGTTAAAATCGAAAAACGTGTCCACAGTGTTGGTCACTCAGAGCGTACAGGTGTTGTGGTTGAACCGCGCTTGTCTACGCAATGGTTCGTTAAGATGGACCAATTGGCGAAAAATGCCATTGCCAACCAAGACACAGAGGACAAGGTAGAATTCTACCCACCTCGTTTCAACGATACCTTCCTCCAATGGATGGAAAATGTCCACGACTGGGTAATCTCTCGTCAGCTCTGGTGGGGTCACCAAATCCCTGCTTGGTACAATGCTGAGGGTGAAATATATGTCGGCGAAGAAGCACCTGAAGGTGACGGATGGACTCAGGACGAAGATGTCTTGGATACGTGGTTCAGTTCTGCCCTTTGGCCATTCTCGACCATGGGCTGGCCTGATGTCGATTTAGAAGACTTTAAACGTTATTATCCAACATCAACTTTGGTGACTGGTTATGATATTATTCCGTTCTGGGTGTCTCGGATGATTTTCCAAGGTTTGGAATTTACTGGCAAGTCGCCATTCAAAAATGCCTTAATTCATGGTCTCATTCGTGATGAGCAAGGACGCAAGATGTCGAAATCTCTCGGTAACGGGATTGATCCAATGGATGTTATTGATAAGTACGGAACAGATAGCCTTCGTTGGTTCCTTTCAAACGGTTCTGCCCCAGGACAAGACGTGCGCTTCTCTTACGAGAAAATGGATGCTTCATGGAACTTCATTAACAAGATCTGGAACATCTCTCGCTACATCCTCATGAACAATGAAGGCTTGACCCTTGAGCAAGCAACTGCCAATGTCGAAAAAGTTACCAACAAGGAAGCTGGAAACGTCACAGACCGCTGGATTCTCCACAACCTCAATGAAACGATCGGCAAGGTCACTGAAAACTTTGACAAGTTTGAATTTGGTGTGGCTGGCCATATCCTCTACAACTTCATCTGGGACGAGTTTGCGGACTGGTATGTTGAGTTGACCAAGGAAGTCCTTTATAGCGATAACGAAGAAGAGAAAGTCATCACACGTTCTGTTCTCCTTTATACTTTGGACAAGATCCTTCGACTCCTTCACCCAATCATGCCATTTGTGACAGAGGAAATCTTTGGACAAATCTCTGAAGGCTCTATCGTTACAGCGGAATACCCAACTGTTAATCCAGCCTTTGAAGACCTTGCTGCCCACACTGGTGTAGAAAGTCTCAAAGACTTGATCCGTGCCGTTCGGAATGCGCGTGCGGAAGTAAACGTAGCACCAAGCAAGCCAATCACCATCCTTGTGAAGACTAGCGATAGTGATTTGGAAGCCTTCTTTAACAGCAATGTCAACTACATCAAACGCTTCACAAATCCAGAACACTTGGAAATCGCATCAAACATCCCTGCACCTGAACTCGCCATGTCAAGTGTCATCACAGGAGCAGAAATCTACCTGCCACTGGCAGACCTCCTCAATGTCGAAGAAGAACTCGCTCGTCTCGACAAGGAACTCGCTAAATGGCAAAAAGAACTGGATATGGTCGGTAAGAAACTCTCTAACGAACGCTTCGTAGCCAACGCCAAACCAGAAGTCGTCCAAAAAGAACGCGACAAACAAGCCGACTACCAAGCGAAATACGATGCGACAGTCGCACGTATTGATGAGATGAAGAAGTTGGTGAAATAAACACAGAAACACGGTGATGAACCGTGTTTTTTGGTATAATGAAAATATTAAAACAATAGAAAAGAGAAGGTCTATGCCAGAAGGCGTCACTTTATTTCAAGATACCTTGATCAAATCTTTAAAGTTTGGATTTATTGATAATATTAAATTTCAAGAAGGGGGATACTCTCCTCAAATTTTAATTAATGACCCAGAGTCCAAGCGATATGTATTGAAGGATATTCAAGAAGAATTATCAAAATGCCAAGCCTTTTATATTTCGGTAGCATTTATTACCCAATCAGGAATTGCTCTGATAAAATCCCAATTATCAGATTTAATGGATAAAGGAATAAAAGGTAAAATTCTTATATCTCCTTATCTTGATTTTAATGATCCGGTTGCCATGCAAGAATTACTCAAGTTGAAAAATGTTGAAGTTCGACTTACTCCAGAGAGTCTGCAGATGCACGCTAAGTTTTATCTTTTTGAACATCAGGGGAAACAGGTTCTTATTTCTGGAAGTTCAAATTTAACTCATAATGCATTGAAAATCAATTACGAGTGGAATATTAAGTTGACATCAACTTACAATGGAGAGTTAATTCAAGCTACTAAAAAAGAGTTTGAAAAAATTTGGGAAAAGTCGGATGTTTTAACTATAGAAAAGATTGATTCTTACGCTAGAAAGCGTCAGAAAACAATTCGAGTGGACCAGATTCGAGAAGAGGAAATAGCAGAATATCAGGTTACAAGTATTGAACCTAATAAGATGCAAAATGAAGCACTGAAAGGTCTGCAGGCTATTCGCGATTCAGGGAAAAAGAAAGCTTTAGTTATCAGTGCTACAGGGACAGGAAAAACATATTTATCAGCTTTTGATGTTCAACAATTTGAGCCGAAAAGAATGCTCTTTATCGTTCATAGGGAGCAAATTCTTCAAAAGTCTTTAAAGGATTTTCAAAAGGTTTTACAGTTCCCGGAATCAGAAGGTTTGATTTATCATTCTGGTGCTGATTTGACAAATAAGAAATACATTTTTGCTACGATTCAAACTTTGTCACGTGATTATCATTTGAATCTATTTTCAGAAGATTATTTTGACTATATTTTAATTGATGAGGTTCATAAAGCTGGAGCTGATTCATACAAAAAAGTGATGGCACATTTTCATCCTGAGTTCTTTTTAGGAATGACTGCAACTCCCGAACGAACTGATGGGCAAAATATTTATGAACTGTTTGATTATAATATCGCCTATGAAATTCGTCTGCAGGATGCGCTTGATAATGATATGCTTTGCCCATTTATTTATTTTGGGGTAAAGGATATTGAGATAGATGGACATCTAATCGATGAGAAGACAAATATATCAAACTTAACATCTAATGAACGAGTTAAACATATTCTGCAAAAAATTGATTTTTATGGAGTAAGTGGTGAAAAAGTAAAAGGATTGATATTCTGTTCCTCTAAACAGGAAGCGCATGAACTCGCCTCAAAATTGAATCAGAATGGGAAAGTTTGTAGGGCTCTAACAGGCGATGATAATATTGAAACACGAAATGAAGTCGTTTCTCAACTTGAAAAAGGAGAACTAGACTACATTTTGACAGTGGATATTTTTAATGAAGGTATTGATATTCCTTCTGTCAACCAGGTAGTCATGTTAAGAAATACTCAGTCTAGTATTGTTTTTGTTCAACAACTAGGGCGTGGTCTTCGTAAACATGAGAGTAAAGAATACGTCACGATCATTGATTTTATTGGTAATTATAAAAATAACTATTTGATTCCAATTGCTTTATTTGGAGACAAATCAATGAATAAAGATAATTACCGAAGAGAGCTAAGAGAACCCAATATTTTAAATGGCCTAACTACTATTAATTTTGAAGAAGTTGCTAAAGAACAAATCTTTAAGTCTATTACTAATACAAATCTTTCCAATCGAGCTATCCTAAAAGAGGCCTATATGGAAACAAAGAACCGCTTGGGACGTACTCCGAATCTCAGTGATTTTTTGGAACTAGATAGTCTAGATCCCTATGTTTTCTTTGATACTTTTAATCATTATGGAGAGGTTATTGCTTCCTTTGAAAAAGAGGATCGGTTTATTAAAATTCCTGAATTAAATGGTTTTCTAACTTTCCTCTGCAAAGAACTATCCAATGGTAAACGAAAAGAAGAACTCTATCTTTTAAAAATATTACTAGAAAAAGGAAAGATTTCTCGATCTGAATTTAAACAAATCTTAACAATGAAGCAATTAGGATCCTCCGAACAGTTATTTAAATCTATCGAAAACTGTTTAGACTATAACTTTTTCGTTAAAAGAGATCAAGAAAAGTATGGTTTGTCAGCCTTAAGCATTGAAGATGACACTTATCAACTAGCAACAGATTTCACTCAATTTCTTACAGAGGAATACAAAAAATTTATCTTAGACATCATTCAGACTGGTCTAGAGCGCTCTCAAAAATATCCGCAGGAACCATTGACAATAGGTGAAAAATACTCTCGAAAAGATGCTGTGAGACTTCTTAACTGGGACAAGGATGAGAGTTCTACTGTATATGGATACAAGGTCAAACATGGAACGTGTCCTATCTTTGTAACTTATCATAAGGATGACGATATTACAGAAACAACCCAGTATCAAGATGGATTCTTATCCAACAAAGTCTTTCATTGGTATTCTCGGAGCAATCGAAGCTTTAAGTCTAAAGAAGTTGCTGATATTATGCAATCTAATCAAACCGGTTTGGCTCTTCATCTCTTCGTAAAAAAAGAAGACGGTGAGGGAAGTGATTTCTATTATCTAGGGCCAGTTAGTTATTTGGAAGATAGTGCTACTGAAACTAGGATGCAGGATGGAAAAACTCCTGTAGTTACAATGAATTTTGAATTAGCCAATGAGGTTTCTTCCGCACTTTATGATTATTTGACAAAAAAATAAGAGAGTAATCTCTTATTTTTTTGTTAATAATTCTACAGCTGGACGATCTACTGGAGCCCAGTTGAGAGTATCTAGTTCATTGGGAGCTAACCAAGTTGAATTTTGGTGTTCAAGCAACTCTAGTTTTCCTGATATTAGCTTTGCATGATAGGTCTTCATGACAACTGTCCCAAAATTATAATCATATGAAGCTTCATTGATGTAAGAAACAATCTCAATTTCAGAATTTAGTTCTTCTTTAATTTCACGGACTAAAGCTTGTTCAGGAGATTCTCCTACTTCTAATTTCCCACCTGGAAATTCCCAAAAACCTCCTAAACTTTTACCTTCAGGTCTTTGTGCACAGAATATTTTTCCATCTCGTTCTATAGCCGCTGCAACAACATTTATTATTTTTTTTGACATAAGCTACCTCCAAGTAATATTTTAACAAATATTTTTAAATTTACCATGTGTTAAAATCAATTGATTTTTACTTAATAAATCATAGATAAATCTATTTTAACCTTTGACTATTCCGCAAAATTATCGTACAATAAAGAGTACATGATAAAATGAGGTCGGAGTCTGTTCGCTCTGGCGATAGTAGTAAAAATGAGGAGAAACGCTTTGGAATTAGAAGTATTTGCTGGGCAAGAAAAAAGTGAACTATCTATGATTGAGGTAGCGCGCGCTATCTTGGAACTTCGTGGTCGCGATCATGAGATGCATTTTAGCGATCTTGTAAACGAAATTCAAAACTACCTTGGAACATCAAACAGCGATATCCGCGAAGCTTTGCCTTTGTTCTACACAGAGTTGAACTTTGACGGTAGCTTCATCTCTCTTGGGGACAACAAATGGGGTCTTCGTTCATGGTATGGTGTAGACGAAATCGACGAAGAAATCATCGCTCTTGAAGAAAGTGACGACGATGAAGTAGCACCAAAAGCTAAGAAAAAACGTGTCAATGCCTTTATGGATGGCGACTCAGATGCCATTGACTACAACGCAGATGATCCAGAAGACGAAGATGCATACGAAGCAGATCCAGCTCTTTCATATGATGATGAAAATCCAGATGATGAGAAAAATGAAGTGGAAGCTTACGATGCAGAAATCAACGAAATCGCTCCTGATGACTTGGGTGAAGACGTGGATCTTAACGAAGAAGACGACGAGTTTTCTGACGATGACGCTGAAACGAGTGAAGAAGAGTAAAAGACTTCACAGAGGAGATCGTAAGATCTCCTTTTTCGTTCCTTGAGCAGGTCATCAGTTTGGATGCGGATCTTTAATTTGTTTTCTGAAAACAATCTTCTTTTTTCATCTTTTACCAATTCAGGTTGACAAATGTTCTGCTTTAAGGTATCATATTGTTCGGGCACCTCTTTTAGAGGTCGGGGCTCCCTAGTTACTAGGGAGCTATTTTTGTTTTTTCAGGAAGTTTTCTTGAAAAGTCGTTATTCATAAGGGTCTTGTTTTCTATCTCCCCTCGTAGTTAACAAGACCTTGAGCATTTTAGAAAGAGGAATCTATGTCTACGAAATATATTTTTGTAACTGGTGGTGTGGTGTCGTCTATTGGGAAAGGGATTGTGGCAGCAAGTCTGGGGCGTCTCTTGAAAAATCGTGGTCTAAAAGTGACTATTCAGAAGTTTGACCCTTATATCAATATCGATCCGGGAACCATGAGCCCTTACCAGCACGGGGAAGTCTTTGTGACAGATGATGGGGCTGAGACCGATTTGGACTTGGGCCACTATGAACGTTTCATCGATATCAATCTCAACAAATACTCCAACGTGACAACTGGTAAAATCTACAGTGAAGTTCTTCGTAAAGAACGCCGTGGCGAGTACCTTGGGGCAACTGTTCAAGTCATTCCTCATATCACAGATGCTTTGAAAGAAAAAATCAAGCGTGCTGCTGTAACGACTGATTCGGATGTCATTATCACAGAGGTTGGTGGAACCGTTGGGGATATCGAGTCCTTGCCATTCCTAGAGGCTCTTCGTCAGATGAAGGCAGATGTGGGTGCGGATAATGTTATGTATATCCACACAACCTTGCTTCCTTATCTCAAGGCTGCGGGTGAGATGAAGACCAAGCCAACTCAACATTCTGTAAAAGAATTGCGTGGTTTGGGAATCCAGCCAAATATGTTGGTTATTCGTACAGAAAAACCAGCTGGTCAGGGCATTAAAAACAAACTAGCTCAGTTCTGTGACGTGGCTCCAGAAGCTGTTATCGAGTCTTTGGATGTCGAACACCTTTACCAAATTCCATTGAACTTGCAGGCACAAGGTATGGACCAAATTGTCTGTGACCATTTGAAACTAGACGCACCAGCAGCGGATATGACAGAGTGGTCAGCCATGGTGGACAAGGTCATGAACCTGAAAAAACAAGTTAAGATCTCCCTCGTTGGTAAGTATGTGGAGTTGCAAGATGCCTACATCTCTGTGGTTGAAGCTTTGAAACACTCTGGTTATGCCAACGACGCAGAAGTGAAGATTAATTGGATCAATGCCAATGATGTGACAGCAGATAATGTAGCAGAACTCTTGTCTGATGCGGACGGAATCATCGTACCAGGAGGTTTTGGTCAACGTGGTACGGAAGGGAAAATCCAAGCCATCCGATATGCGCGTGAGAATGATGTCCCAATGTTGGGAGTCTGCTTGGGAATGCAGTTGACTTGTATCGAGTTTGCTCGTCACGTTTTGGGTCTTGAAGGTGCCAATTCTGCTGAACTTGCACCAGAAACAAAATACCCTATCATAGATATCATGCGTGATCAGGTTGATGTTGAGGATATGGGTGGCACCCTTCGTTTGGGACTTTATCCGTCTAAGTTAAAACGTGGTTCTAAAGCAGCGGCTGCTTATCACAATCAAGAAGTGGTGCAACGCCGTCACCGTCACCGTTATGAGTTTAACAATGCCTTTCGTGAACAGTTTGAGGCAGCAGGTTTTGTCTTCTCAGGAGTTTCTCCAGACAATCGTTTGGTCGAAATTGTGGAAATTCCTGAGAATAAATTCTTTGTGGCTTGTCAGTATCACCCTGAACTTTCCAGCCGTCCAAACCGTCCAGAGGAACTCTACACAGCCTTTGTCACTGCAGCAGTTGAAAATAGTAACTAGTTATCTTCCAATCTCTGAGAGCAATCTCAGAGATTTTTTAAATGCCTTGCTCGTATACGGCTTCCCTATTTGTCCTAGAGGTCTTTTTGTGTTACAATGAATGGTATGAAAGCTAAGAAATTATGGATGACTGGCTTGACTGTGGCTGGTCTAAGTGCCCTTGCTTTAGGGGCTAAAAAAGCAGCAGATAACCACAAACTTATGAAGACTCAAGAAGAGTTGACCGCTATCGTGCGCGAACTTTTCTCAGATATGGGTGAGATTGCGACTCTCTATGTTCAAGTCTACGAAAGTAGTCTAGAGCGACTCGTTGGAGGAGTCATTTTCGAGGATGGTCGTCACTATACCTTTGTCTATGAAAATGAAAATCTGGTCTATGAGGAGGAAGTCTTATGATTATTCCCAATAGTATAGAAGAACTAGCAAGTTTTGTCGAACAAGATGGCAAGAAGGTCTTCCTTTTTGTGGCAGACTGGTGTGGCGATTGTCGTTATATCTATCCATCCTTGCCAGAGATTGAGGAGACCAATCCAGAGTTCACATTTATTCGAGTGGACCGAGACCAGTATCTGGATCTGGCCAAACTCTGGGATGTGTACGGTATTCCTAGTCTTGTTGTGCTAGAAAAGGACAAGGAAATCGGTCGTTTTGTTAATCGTGACCGTAAAAGCAAGCAACAAATTAACGACTTTTTAGCAGGACTGAAATAGGAGAAAAAGGAAACAATGATTTTTACATATAATAAAGAGCATGTTGGCGATGTCCTTATGATCATCGTGAAAAATAGTGGCGATGCCAAGTTGGACGTGGAGCGCAAAGGCAAAGTAGCCCGTGTTTTCCTCAAAGATAATGGGGAAACAGTAGCTTGGAATATTTTCGAAGTTTCAAGTTTCTTTGAAATTGCAGAGCGTGGTCAAGTCTTTTTGACAGATGAGCAAGTAGAACGTTTGAACCAAGAATTGCAGGCGGAAGGTTTTACAGAAGAGATTGTCAATGACAAGGAACCTAAGTTTGTTGTCGGTGAAATTGTCGAGATGGTAGCCCATCCTGATAGTGACCACCTCAACATCTGTCAAGTGGCCGTCGCAAGTGACAAGACAGTGCAAATCGTGGCAGGAGCACCCAATGCGCGTGTTGGGTTGAAAACCATTGTAGCTCTTCCTGGAGCGATGATGCCCAAAGGCAATCTCATTTTCCCAGGCGAACTTCGTGGTGAAAAGAGTTTTGGCATGATGTGCAGCCCTCGTGAATTGCATTTGCCAAATGCTCCGCAAAAACGTGGGGTTATTGAATTATCAGAAGACCAAGTTGTCGGAACTCCATTTGACCCAGTCAAACACTGGACTGCCTAGGAAATTGTCGGTATTTGATAGATCAGATAGAGGGGGATAAGATGGCGAAAAATGTAGTGATTACAGGAGCGACCTCAGGAATCGGTGAAGCGATTGCGCGTGCTTATCTGGAGCAGGGGGCGAATGTCGTTCTAACAGGGCGACGGACAGACAGACTAGAGACCCTCAAGTCAGAGTTTGCAGAAACGTTTCCAAATCAAACAGTTTGGACTTTTCCTCTGGATGTGACGGATATGACCATGGTCAAGACTGTTTGTTCCGATATTCTAGAAACGATAGGGCAGATTGATATCTTGGTCAATAACGCTGGACTAGCTCTTGGCTTGGCTCCCTATCAAGACTATGAAGAGTTGGATATGCTGACCATGTTAGATACCAATGTCAAGGGGTTGATGGCAGTCACTCGCTGTTTCTTGCCTTCTATGGTAGCAGCCAATCAAGGTCATATTATCAATATGGGATCGACCGCAGGAATCTATGCCTATGCTGGGGCAGCGGTTTACTCAGCCACCAAGGCTGCAGTCAAGACTTTTTCAGATGGACTGCGAATTGATACGATCACAACGGACATCAAGGTGACCACCATTCAACCAGGGATTGTCGAAACAGATTTCTCTACAGTTCGTTTTCATGGTGATAAAGAGCGTGCTGCCACCGTCTATCAGGGAATTGAGGCCTTGCAAGCTCAGGATATTGCAGATACAGTGATCTATGTGACCAGTCAGCCTCGTCGTGTGCAGATTACAGATATGACCATTATGGCCAATCAACAGGCAACAGGTTTCATGGTTCATAAAAAATAAAAAATTTTCTCGAAAAGTTACAAATTTCTGTAACTTTTTTTGATTCCTTGCGAATAGATAAGTAGGAGGAAGAAAATATGTATAATAAAGTTATTCTTATTGGACGTTTAACGTCTACACCAGAATTGCACAAAACCAACAATGACAAGTCAGTAGCGCGTGCAACTATCGCTGTGAACCGTCGTTACAAAGACCAAAACGGGGAACGTGAAGCTGATTTTGTCAATTTGGTTCTTTGGGGGAAATTGGCTGAAACCTTGGCAAGCTACGCAACTAAAGGTAGTCTTATCTCTGTGGATGGAGAACTTCGTACCCGTCGCTTTGAGAAAAATGGCCAGATGAACTACGTGACTGAAGTTCTTGCCACAGGATTCCAACTTTTAGAAAGCCGTGCCCAACGTGCCATGCGTGAAAATAACGCAGGACAGGATTTGGCAGATTTGGTCTTGGAAGAGGAAGAATTGCCATTTTAATACTCTTCGAAAATCTCTTCAAACCACGTCAGCTGGTATAGGTAACTGACTTCGTCAGTCTTATCTACAACCTCAAAACACTGTTTTGAGCAACCTACGGCTAGCTTCTTAGTTTGATCTTGGTATAAACATTGAGAAGTCTGAGTTGGTCTCAGGCTTTTTTATATTGAGAAAGTCAGACTTTTTTCTTGACTATTTCTGACCAAGTGATACAATAGAACTATAATTTAGCACTCAGATATAAAGAGTGCTAATAATATGTATGTCATCATGGAGGAAAGCAAATGTTGAAACCATTAGGAGACCGTGTGGTCTTGAAAATCGAAGAAAAAGAACAAACTGTTGGAGGCTTTGTCCTTGCAGGCTCAGCCCAAGAACAAACAAAAACAGCCCAAGTTATAGCTACAGGACAAGGTGTTCGTACCTTGAATGGTGACTTGGTTGCTCCAAGCGTTAAGGCTGGAGACCGTGTCTTAGTTGAAGCACATGCGGGTATTGATGTCAAAGATGGAGATGAAAAGTATATCATCGTTGGTGAAGCTAACATCTTGGCAATCATTGAAGAATAGAAGGAGAAAGTAAGTATGTCAAAAGAAATTAAATTTTCATCTGATGCTCGTTCAGCTATGGTCCGTGGTGTCGATATCCTTGCAGACACTGTTAAAGTAACCTTGGGACCAAAAGGTCGTAATGTCGTGTTGGAAAAATCATTTGGCTCACCACTCATCACCAATGACGGTGTTACTATTGCCAAAGAAATTGAACTAGAAGACCATTTTGAAAATATGGGTGCCAAATTGGTATCAGAAGTAGCTTCAAAAACCAATGATATCGCAGGTGACGGAACGACAACTGCAACTGTTTTGACTCAAGCTATCGTACGTGAAGGAATCAAGAACGTCACAGCAGGTGCCAACCCAATCGGCATTCGTCGGGGGATTGAAGCAGCAGTTGCTGCTGCAGTAGAAGCCTTGAAAAACAATGCCATCCCTGTTGCCAATAAAGAAGCCATCGCTCAGGTTGCTGCTGTATCTTCTCGTTCTGAAAAAGTCGGCGAATACATCTCTGAAGCCATGGAAAAAGTTGGCAAGGATGGAGTCATCACCATTGAAGAGTCACGTGGTATGGAAACAGAACTTGAAGTCGTAGAAGGAATGCAGTTTGACCGCGGTTACCTTTCACAGTACATGGTGACAGATAGCGAAAAAATGGTGGCAGACCTTGAAAATCCATACATTTTGATTACCGACAAGAAGATTTCCAATATCCAAGAAATCTTGCCGCTTCTAGAAAGTATTCTTCAAAGCAATCGTCCACTCTTGATTATTGCAGATGATGTGGATGGTGAAGCTCTTCCTACTCTTGTATTGAACAAGATTCGTGGAACCTTCAACGTAGTAGCAGTTAAGGCCCCTGGCTTTGGGGACCGTCGTAAGGCTATGTTGGAAGACATCGCCATCTTGACAGGTGGAACTGTTATCACAGAAGATCTTGGCCTTGAGTTGAAGGACGCTACTATTGAGGCGCTTGGTCAAGCAGCGAGAGTAACTGTGGACAAAGATAGCACGGTTATCGTAGAAGGTGCTGGAAATCCTGAAGCCATTTCTCACCGTGTTGCGGTTATCAAGTCTCAAATCGAAACAACAACTTCTGAATTTGACCGTGAAAAATTGCAAGAACGCTTGGCAAAATTGTCAGGTGGTGTCGCAGTTATCAAGGTCGGTGCTGCAACTGAAACTGAGTTGAAAGAAATGAAACTCCGCATTGAAGATGCCCTCAACGCTACTCGTGCAGCCGTGGAAGAAGGAATCGTTGCTGGTGGTGGAACTGCTCTTGCCAATGTCATTCCAGCAGTGGCTGATTTGGAATTGACAGGAGATGAAGCGACAGGACGCAATATTGTTCTCCGCGCCTTGGAAGAACCTGTTCGTCAAATCGCTCACAATGCGGGATTCGAAGGGTCTATCGTCATTGACCGTTTGAAAAATGCTGAAGTTGGTACAGGCTTCAACGCAGCAACTGGCGAGTGGGTCAACATGATTGAAGAGGGAATCATCGACCCAGTTAAAGTGAGCCGTTCTGCCCTTCAAAATGCAGCCTCTGTAGCTAGCTTGATTTTAACAACAGAAGCAGTCGTAGCCAATAAACCAGAACCAGTAGCCCCAGCTCCAGCAATGGATCCAAGCATGATGGGCGGGATGATGTAAAAGCAACTTATAAAAAACACAAAAGGAGGGAACATAATCCCTCCTTTTAAGGTTTTCTCTTCTAAAATTGATTTGAGCTCTCCTAACTTATATGATAAAATAAGACTAGAAGAAGGAGAAGAACATGATTGATGTAGAAGAAATTCTGAGCAAGATGAATCCCAATCAGAAGATTAATTATGACCGTGTTATGCAGAAAATGGTTCAGGTTTGGGAGAAAAATGAGCAACGTCCAACTATTCTCATGCATGTTTGCTGTGCTCCTTGTAGTACCTACACTCTAGAATACCTGACAAAATACGCGGATGTGACCATCTATTTTGCCAATTCCAATATCCATCCAAAGGCAGAATACCACAAGCGGGCCTACGTCACCAAGAAATTTGTCAGTGACTTCAATGAGCGAACAGGCAATACGGTCCAGTATTTAGAAGCGCCCTACGAACCAAATGAATACCGGAAGTTAGTCAGAGGGCTGGAAGAAGAACCAGAAGGCGGCGATCGTTGCAAGGTTTGTTTTGACTACCGTCTGGATAAAACGGCGCAAGTAGCTATGGACTTGGGCTTTGACTACTTTGGTTCAGCTTTGACCATCAGTCCCCATAAGAATTCTCAAACCATCAACAGCATCGGAATTGATGTGCAAAAGATTTATACAACCCACTATCTCCCAAGTGATTTCAAGAAAAACCAAGGCTACAAGCGCTCGGTGGAGATGTGCGAGGAGTATGATATTTATCGTCAATGTTATTGTGGATGCGTCTATGCAGCTCAAGCCCAGAATATTGATCTTGTTCAGGTTAAGAAGGATGCCACGGCTTTCTTGTTGGATAAGGATGTTGAAAAAGACTATTCCCACATCAAGTTTACTGTTACTAAATTAGATATATAGAAATCAACCCAGCTGAAAAGCTGGGTTTTTCAAATAAAAAAACCAGGGTTTTCACCCCAGTTTGACAACTTTACCGATTCTTTAGTTCTATGTAGCGTTTGTACCAAATGTTGACATAGGCCTCTGAGAAAGGACCGCGTCCATTGTTAATCCAATCAACAAGGATTTTAACATGCTCTTTCAAAATATAGTCTAAATCATCAGAATACTTCATTTTGCGTTTATGGCGCTCATACTCTTCAACGTCCAAGAGACGCTTTTCACCATCAGTGAAAACCTTGACATCCAAATCATAATCAATGTATTTCAGGGCTTCCTCATCTAGATAGTAAGGACTTGCCATATTGCAATAGTAGGAAATCCCATTATCACGAATCATGGCAATGATATTAAACCAATATTTTTTGTGAAAGTAAACAATAGCCGGTTCTCGAGTCACCCAACGACGACCGTCACTTTCGGTAACAAGTGTGTGGTCGTTGACGCCGATAATGGCGTTCTCTGTTGTTTTTAGTACCATGGTGTCCCGCCAAGTACGGTGAAGACTCCCATCATGCTTATAACTTTGAATTGTAATAAAGTCGCCTTCTTTTGGAAGTTTCATAACTAACCAACTTTCTACAATTTATAAGTTTATCGTTTACTATTATATCATAAATCGGTCTAATTTTTTTGAATTTTACACGAAAATATTAAAGATATTCTCTGAGAGCGCTAGCTATATCCGAAAAATCATAGCCTTTTCGAGCTAAAACTTGAGTTAATCGTTGCTTTAGTTCGTAACCTTCATATTTGCGAGCATACTTAGCATATTGTTTGTCTAGCTCTTTAAAAATGAGTTCTTGAGTCGTTTCTTGGTCGACTTGGCTGTCCAAGTCATCAAAAGCACTTTTAGCATCAGAATAGGAGAAGCCTTTGTTCGTCAAGTTTTGAATGATCTTATCCTGCAAGGCACGAGCGGGAAGCTTTCCCGTGTATTTTTTTAGCAGTTTCTCCGCCACACGTTGAGCAACCTCTGAAAAATCAAAATCCTTTAAAACATCTTCAATAGTTGATTTGACAATCCCTTTTTGAGACAGTTTTTGAGCTAGCACATAGGGTCCCTTATCTCCAGAAAGTTGATTTGCATTGATGATAGAGTAGGCATACTGACGATCATTAATCCAGTTATCTTCTTTGAGATTAGCGATAACTTGACTAGTGATTTTTTCATCAAGATCATACTTTTTCAGATACTCACGAACTTCCTTTTCGGTTCGAGCTTTAAATGATAGATGGTAGAGGGCGAGATTTTTACCATAAGAGAACTGGGCAAAGTCCTGAATCTCGGTCAATTCTTCAGTGCTAACCACCTTATCTTTAGACAACATAAAACGGACAATGGTATCCTCCGTGATATAAGAGGTTTGCTGTCCATCTAACTCCATCAAGTAGAGACGTTTTTTCTTTTCAAGTTTTGTGATTTTCATAGTTCTATTATACCCTAAAATGTGATAAGATAGGGGTATGAATCTGAAAGTCAAACAAAAAATACCTTTAAAAATCAAGCGGATGGGCATCAATGGTGAGGGAATCGGTTTCTATCAGAAAACCCTCGTTTTTGTGCCAGGCGCCCTCAAAGGAGAAGATATCTATTGTCAGATTACTTCTATTAAACGTAACTTTGTTGAAGCCAAATTACTAAAGGTTAATAAGAAGTCGAAATTTCGAGTCGTACCAGCTTGTACGATTTATAATGAATGTGGTGGTTGCCAAATCATGCACCTCCACTACGATAAACAGTTGGAGTTCAAAACGGATTTGCTCCACCAAGCCCTGAAAAAATTTGCTCCTGCAGGATATGAAAACTATGAAATCCGTCCAACTATCGGAATGCAGGAACCAAAGTACTACCGTGCTAAGCTTCAATTCCAGACTCGGAAATTTAAAAATCAGGTCAAGGCAGGTTTGTATGCGCAAAACTCTCATTATCTCGTAGAGTTGAAAGACTGTTTGGTGCAAGATAAGGAAACCCAAGTGATTGCGAATCGCCTAGCTGAACTTCTTACTTACCACCAAATTCCAATTACAGATGAGAGAAAAACGCTCGGTGTTCGCACGATCATGGTACGAAGAGCAAGAAAAACGGGGCAAGTTCAGATAATCATTGTCACGAATCGCCAGCTTAATTTAACCCAGCTGGTAAGAGACTTAGTTAAAGATTCTCCAGAAGTTGTCACAGTTGCAGTCAATACAAATACAGCAAAAACAAGTGAAATCTATGGTGAAAAGACGGAAATTATCTGGGGCCAAAAGAGCATTCAAGAAGGAGTACTGGACTATGAGTTTTCTCTCTCGCCCCGAGCTTTTTATCAACTTAATCCGGAGCAGACAGAAATTCTCTATAGTGAAGCAATTAAGGCTCTGGATGTCAGCAAAGAAGACCATCTAATCGATGCATATTGCGGTGTTGGGACGATCGGATTTGCCTTCGCAAAGAAGGTCAAGAGTCTCAGAGGAATGGATATTATTCCAGAAGCCATAGAAGATGCCAAGCGAAATGCTAAAAAAATGGGATTTGACAATACCCATTATGAAGCGGGAACAGCAGAAGAGATTATTCCACGCTGGTATCAAGAAGGCTACCGAGCAGATGCCCTGATAGTCGACCCTCCTCGTACAGGCTTAGATGATAAGCTACTGGATACCATTCTGACCTATGTTCCAGAAAAAATGGTCTATGTATCCTGCAATGTTTCGACCTTGGCACGAGATTTAGTTAAACTAGTAAAAGTCTATGACCTCCAGTATATCCAGTCGGTCGATATGTTTCCCCACACTGCACGGACAGAAGCAGTGGTTAAATTAGTGA
>NZ_AJRG02000024.1:0-22036 GCF_000298715.2 Streptococcus sp. GMD5S | reverse complement strand
CGACATTGGTTACTTCTACTGTTCCGTCAGTTTTCACTTTGAAAGTAATATCTGTTACTTTGAGGTAGCCGGTTGGAGCGGCTTCCTCATGGAAAGTATAAGTACCTGGTGCCAAGTTCAAGTCTTTAGACTTACCAGCTTCTGAAGTCCAGCTTTCTACGGCTGTGCCTTCTGCTTTATCGCCCTTGTAGATCTTGATTTGAGCACCTGCGATTTCTGTTCCACCAAGGCTAACCTTGCTAAAGGTAATCTTACGTGGGCTATCGTCATCTTTATCAGTGACTTTGATTGTTGAACCATCAGTTACGACTGTATTGTCCTCGCCTTTAGCATCCTTGGTACCAACATTGGTAACTTTAACTGTGCCATCATAGTTAACTTGGAAAGTGATATCCGTTACTTTGAGGTATCCAGTTGGGGCTGCTTCCTCATGGAAGGTGTAAGTACCTGGGGCCAAGCTCAATTCTTTAGACTTACCAGCTTCTGAAGTCCAGCTTTCTACAGCTGTGCCTTCTGCCTTATCGCCTTTGAAGATCTTGATTTGTGCTCCTGCGATTTCAACTCCACCAAGACTAATTTTACTGAACGTGATTTTACGAGCTACATCGTCATCTTTATCAGTAACTGTCAGAGTTGAATTTTGGGCTACAACACGATTGTCTTCACCTTTAGAATCTTTTTCACCTACTTTTGTCACTTCAACAGTACCGTTAGGTTTAACTTGGAAAGTGATATCCGTTACTTTGAGGTAACCAGTTGGGGCTGCTTCCTCATGGAAAGTGTAGATGCCTGGTTCAAGATTCAGTTGCTTAGGTTGGTCAGTTGAAGTCCAGCTTTCTACGGCTGTGCCTTCTGCCTTGTCGCCCTTGTAGATCTTAATCTGAGCACCAGCGATTTCATTTCCTCCAAGATTGACTTTACTGAAGGTAATAGCCTTTGGAGTTGTATCCTCTTTGTCAGTGATTGACAAAACAGAACCAGTTGTTACGACAGTATCTGTTGTACCTTTTTTGACAATTGTAATAGAACCATCAGCATTGACCGTGAAGGTAACATCATCAACATACTGATACCCATCTGGAGCAACGGACTCTGTTAGAGTATAGGTACCAGGAGCTAATTTAATCACTTTAGAAGTATTAGCTTCTGTTGTCCAGTCTGCTACAGGTGGAGCTTCTGGTCTTACACGATCTCCGCTGTAGATTTTAAGTTCGGCACCTGGGATTTCTTTCCCATTTGGATCCACCTTTTTGAAAGTAATCTCTTTCTCAGTTGGAGTCTTCGGAGGTGTCTTCTTATTTTCAATTCGACGTTCTACAGATTTATCTGAGCCAAACTCATCTGGAGAAATTTTAATATCTTCAGTTAATTTGTCATAGCCAAGAGGAGCAGTTACTTCACGAATTGTATAGTTGTCTCGCAACAATTTACCTACACTAGCGTTACCATCAGAATCTGTTGTCAATCGTCCAACAACGGCTTGGTTACGATCACGAATCACTTCAAAAACTGCACCTTGCAGAGGTTGGCCTGCTTCGTCTACCTTATGAATTTTAATGGTGAAAACATATCCTTCTGCAACACCACCTGCAATCTGGTAGGTACGTGTGCTGGTTGATTGTTCATTCTCACTACCATTGTAGCTCATGTTGGCTACGTTCGTGATTTCCTCACCATCGACTAGATCATAATTCGCTTTAGCTCGATACTCGATCATATAACCAAAACCATTAGTATCTCCTAAAGGAAGGGTGAAACCATCACCATTCGCATTTACCACTAGTTGGTTTTTAAAGGTTTCGGTCATATCCTGAGCATTAGTCCATTTCCAGTCTCCGTTATTCCAACTCCAATCTACTTTGTAAATACGAAAAGTATCTGGTAGGAATGTCATATTTGGAGAAGAGAAAGCATCTTTGATAGTGACATCACTGTAGTTCGCCATATTGCGGTTTACAGTAATGTTATAACGGATTACATTTTTCTCGTCATCCTTGTATTGGAAGGAACTCTTTTCAATTTTAGAGTCGTATTTCCCTGGAGGACCGTTATAACGGATTTTCCCTGCAAATAGAACTCTATGTCCTACAGTAATATTGACATCAACGTCTTTTTCTTCTGAAACAACGTCATGGTCAACTCGGACATAAACAAAGAATTTCCCCCTAACGCCAGAATTATTCTCAACAAACTTTGTGTAAGTTAGAGTAATTGTTTTGCTAGCTGCATCTAAACGACCAGTAGCTACAAGATTGTTAGAAGCATCTCGTAATTCAATGTCTGAAGAGTTTGAAAATGTAATCTCTGATGGCAATTGAAGTGTTGTTGTATCACCTTCATGCACCGTATTATCTGGCAAAACAAAATCTGCAGTAAGACGGAATTCTTGCCAAATATCCAACCCTTGCGTTAAAGCTTCACCAGATCTGTTTTCAACACCAACACTAGTGATCACATCATTATACTCTGTCGCATGTACTTGCGTCAGAGGGGCAAATGATTGGAGAATAACTCCCAAACAAAGAATAAGGATCTGAATCCAAGATCTTATTTTCTTGTTCATTTAATCTTCCTTTCTTATAATATTCAGTTGTAAATGTACAATGTAATAGTAAACTAAATGATTGTCCCCAACTAATTACCATTCTCCTTTTTCAAGCGAAAATTATTAGCCACATTACATCCACATTTTATCATACTATGAAGAAAAAGGCTAGAACTATCAAGCAAATTTTTATAAAAAAAATCCAATTTTTTCTTACAGGTTGAAATCGACTTTTTCACATCCGTATATTAACCGCTTTGTATCTTTTCTTCTCCTATCATCGAAACAAAATCTGGTATATTTTACCGCCATTTTTTAAAAAATAAGTTCATCTCGTTTTCGATACCAGATAGTGTTTTTATCATTTTGGTTATCTGATTTCACAAACGTTAAATTGCTCTTTAGATAATACTTCTACCCATTAAAAAGACCAGGATTCCCTGGTCTTTCTAAGATACATTTAGAAGAAATACTGATTCATTCTAGTCTTCTTTTTTACCTTTAGTGGCCACTAGACCTGCACTCAAGCCAAGAAGAGCTAAACCTGCTGCTAGAGCTGCTTGACTTTCTGCACTTCCTGTATTTGGTAACTGTTCTTCTTGAACATGACTAGCTTCACTTGAAACAATTTCTTTTGTATCTGCTTTTTCTGATACTTGTGGTTTTGTAGATTCTTGAGGTACTGGTTTAGTTGTTTCACTAGCCGTACCAACTTCTACAATGCGATCCTGAGCCACGACTTTATCATAGCTTTCTTTTTCAGTTCGCTTGCCATTTTCAACTTCGATCAAGTGAACACGGATACCTTTTTGACCTTCTTGGAGAACACGAGTTTGACCCACTGGAAGCTGATCATTCTTTTGTTCCTGAACCTTAAAATCAATTGTTTCTTCTTCAACTACAAGTTCTGGTCTGTCGAGGACAAGATTCTTCACTTCGTCTTCTGGAAGAGAAGTTCCTGGTTTAGTACCAACCAAGACGATGCGGTCTGTCGGAGCCTCTACCACTTCACGGAGTTTTTCTTCCTTACTTCCACTAGGATTAACCGCCGTGAAGATCCGTTCCTTACCAACTTTTCCTTCTTGTTCTACACGAGTTTCACCTAGATACAGGGTTGAATCCTTTTTCTCAACTGTCTTATAGGCCAAATCTTTTTCAACAAATTCGAGTTTTGGAAGTTCTTCTTGTACAGCAGCAACAGTCTTCTCAGAAACTGGTTTTTCCTTAGTCAAGTGGATGCGGTATTCCTTGACTTGTTTTCCACTTTCTGAAACAAGGCGAACAAGTACTGGAAGGCTATCGTCTCCGCTATCTACAACTGTTGAAGCTACTTGATTACTTTCTTCGACTGAGACTTTTGGACGTTGACCTTTATAGGTGATTTGGTAGTCTTGACGATCTTCAGCGAAGTCAGGAAGTTCTTTTCCATCTACAAGAATTTTTGATTGGGTACTTTCTTGAGGCAATTCACTCGGAGCAAGGAAGGTCATCTCAATTATCGCAACACCCTTCTTATCCGCTTTGCGTTCCATACGCCATCTCATGGCTTTGGCTTTGACAGCTTTAAAGGTAACGTTAATTTCATCACCGGCTTCAATGTCTTTATCCGCACGATAAGGAACAGCTTCCCAATTTTCTGGATTGTTGAATGGATGGTCTGTGTCGTAGGCTTGGTAGTTTGAATAGTAGGTTGGCACTTCAAACTCTGGACCGACATAGCGTTCTAAAACGAGTTTAGATGGTGCATCCGTACCACTATCTGCAAAGAAATGAAGTTTGGCTTGCGCTACAGTCCGTTCTACAATCTTACCATTTTCACGGAAGATCACACCTGCTGATACTTCTGGATTAGAAGATGGTGTTGGAGACCAGTTTGTCCAACGACGATTTTCTGAATGATTTCCGTCATTGAGATAGTCCACACGGTCATGGGAGTTTCTATCAATGTCGTTAGTGGCTGAAGCAAAGGCGCGGTTACTATTTTCATCATACTCTGGGTTATTTGAAAGAGCTTCGCCAAGTTTGTCTGTCACTCGTACAGTGAACTCAGCAACAAGATCACTACCAAGGACACGACCTCGAACGGTAAATTGACCTGCTTTTGTCAGCTTTTCTGCTGGAACTTCTTCCCATTCTACTGCCAAGTCTTTTGTTTCGTAATCGTCTTTACCTGTGAAATAAACAGGAACCTTAGTTGGCAATTCAAGCGGTTGCCCTACTTGTAGCAAGCGAGCTTGTTTGACCGCGGCAACTGGTTTACGAGAGAGCAAGTCTTTATTGCTTGTAAAGTGTAGACGGTATTCTCCTAGGATATCACCATTTTCAGCCTTCGCGATAACACGAACTGGCTCACCTTCACGAACACTTGGAACGACGGTGGCGAGACCATTGTTGCTAACACTTGCTGTTACTGCAGGAACTTTTCCATCTACAGACTCAAGGTAGTAGTCTGTCAAATCTGGGTTAAAGTTTGCTAAGTCTTTACCGTCAACTTGGATTCTTGTTTGTCCTTGTTTAGCTGCCGCAACTTGTTTCGCAAAAATTTGTACTTCTGTGATAGACGTTCCTTTCTTGCTATCAAGTCGAACCATACGAATGCGAACCGCATAGGTCTCAACTTTATCAAAGCTGAAATGATTCATTTCTCCAGCTTTTAATTGAGCTGGTGCTTTGAGATTGCTTACCTCTTTCCAGTTTGCAGGATCATTAAAGGCATGGTTTTCCTCACCTACAAAGCTAGGGTTTTTAGGGGCTGTTGGAACGGTCTTCCCGACATAATATTCAATCACATAAGACTTCGGTACGCCAACTCCGTGGTCTTCGTGGAATCCGACACTTAGATTATCAACTGAACGTTTGCTCAAAATACCTGAATCTCCGAATAGGACACCAACTGAAGCTTCTGGATTACTACGGTTCCAGTTTGTCCAACGGTTAGCTGGGCGGTCATTAAAGGAAATCAATTTATCGTTGACGTTTGAAACAGGATCAGTTGGATTTGAGTCTGAAGCAAAGGCAAGTGGCAATTCTGATCCGGTCCATTGGTCAGAAATGTTTGCACCTTTCTCAGTTTGAGCAGATACGCGAACATGAAGTTTAGTTGTTAATTGCGTACCTTCTAGGCGACCATTAACTGTAAAGACACCTTCCTTGGCGTATTGCTCTGTACGAATCGCATCCCAAGTAACCTTAGCTGATGAAACGTGGCCATTTGAATCGTAGGTACGAACGCTTTCTGGTAATTGTGGTGCTTCTGCGATTGGAGTTGTCACACTGACTTCTTCAACTGAAACGATGCCTTCTACAGATACTTTAGCACGCGCTTCAAGATCAAGACCTTCAACTTTACCTAGAACTTCAAAGGTTTGATAGTGGTCTAGTTTTTCTTTTGGAATAGCTTGCCAAATGACTTTATGAGTTTTAGGGAAACCTTTGTCATACTCAACAGTTACTGTTGTTGGAAGAGTAGGTTCTTGATGCAAGTCTGTCACTACATTTACTGGACGGATAGATTGCGCAACCTTCGTCTCAGTATTGGCTTGGATAGTGAGTTCAACTTGGCCTTTAGCTCCCTCATATTCCGCTTTCAGAGTGACTGCTCCTGGCTTATGTAACTCAAGCATTCCTTTACGAACTGCGACTTCCCCTTCACCACTTGTAGAGAAGGTAACTTTATCCGCTGGTAGAACTGCCTGTGTTCCGTCTTGATAGTGAGCGAGTACAGACAATTTCACTGTTTGGTCTTCTTTAAGAGCGTTAGCTTGCTCTACTTGTAGGCTCAAGTGGTCAATTTTTGGTGCTTCTTCGAGGAATTGAATTGCATAGGTTTGAAGAGGGCCACCATCTTTTGGTTGAACATAGATACTTGCACGCATGCCGTTTGCTGCACTTGCTTGGACTACAGTAACATCCGCATTTTCAGCACTTGCTGTGACTTTTGGCAACTCAGCTCCATAAGCAAGTGTGCGGTATTGCATTGGATTTTGAGTAGTAAGACCAGTGACAGCTTCATCACCAACCGTTACAGTTGGTACTACAGGTGCTGCAACATCACCATCTTCTACTATAAGGGTAGCGTGAATAATCTCACCACCTAGTTGGCCAGTCATTTGAATACGTGATCCTGCAACTGACAGTTTAGCTTTATCTGTTTCCGCAATCTCCCACTTATCAACTTCGTATTCTTGAACGCTTCCATCCGTAACAGCAATAGAAACGTATTTGTCAACAGCGCTCAAGTCTGTTCCTGGAGCAACACGCTTAACAGTTGGAAGCTCATTTGCAATTGCTAGAATTTCGACACGGGCCTCAACTTCGCGTCCGTCTGCCATACCTTTAACAGTCACAACTCCTGCTTGGCTCACATCAACTGAAGACCAAGTCACTGGACGTTTTTCACGACTGCCATCACTGTAGATAAAAGCGACGGTCTTCGGCATTTTTGGAATTTGGGCAATGACTGTACGAACTTTTGGCACCTCTGTTCCGAGAACAGTCTTTTCTTGATCTTCTTTCTTGCCAGTAAAGACGGTTACTTGATCAGATTTCAAGAGATCGGAGTGGGCAGTTAGCGTGAATTTACCTGCTTGTTCAGTTGATTTGACAATGGCAACCCCTTTACCGTTAAAGGCTCTGCGGATCCAAGAACCATCTGCTTGTGCCTTATAACGTTCACGGCTGGCTTGTTCCCCATTATCGACACCGACCAGTTGACCTTGTCCATGCAATTGGAAACGAACCAAATTATTGGCAGTTGGTACCACATTTCCTTCACTGTCTACGATTTCGTAGTAGATGTAGGTCAAGTCTTTTCCATCGGCTGCGATTGCGTGTTCTTCCTTGACGAGGCGAACACCTGCTGGTTGGCCTGCAGTCGTGATCTTATCACGTGCAATTTCGTTTCCAGCTTCATCGCGAGCTACAGCTTCCAAGGTACCTGGTTGGTACGCAACCTTCCACTCAAGATAGAGTTCCTTAGCATTGGCACCTTCTTGGTAGGTACGGCCATCACTGGTTTGTTTTTTGTTGAACTTCTTAACTCCAAGAGATTGACCATTTAAGAACAATTCTACACTTGCAGCGTTTGAGTAAGCCCGAACTGGGATTTTTCCGTCTGAATCTTCAACTTTCGATGCCAATTCTCTATTTTCCCAGTTCCAGTGAGGAAGAAGGTGTACCATCGGTTTCTTCTTGGCAGAAACCCATTGGCTTTGGTAGAGATAAAAGTCATGTTTTGGAATACCTGCTGTATCTACGATACCAAAGTAAGAGCTCTTAACGGGAGTTTGGTTTTGGTTGTGCCATGGTGTAGGTTCACCGATATAGTCCGTACCTGTCCAGATAAACTGTCCAGCATAGCCAGCGTTGTCACGGTCAAAGATCCATGAATCTGTTGCCGTTTTACCCCAGCCAACTCGGTCATTACCATAGTCAGACTGTTCGTAATGACGCTCAGGTCCGTTACTATGTTTCAATTCCTGTTCAGGGCGATAGTAACTTCCACGTGTACGGGTAGCTGAAGATGTTTCAGAACCGTAAATCAACCAGTTTGGATGTTTCGCACGAAGTTTCTTGTAGTTGTCTTCTGAATAGTTGAAACCAACTGCATCCAGTTCATTAGCAATTTTCTCATGATCACCACTACCATCACCAAAGCGGAACTTATCTGCTCCCATGGTAACATAACGTGTAGTATCAACATCTTTAATCACTTTTACTAAGCGTTTAACCGTTGCTAGAGAATGAGGTTTACCATCGGCTTCACCGATTTCGTTTCCGATAGACCACATGAAGACAGCTGGGTTGTTTTTATCTCTTTCGACCATGGTACGAAGATCATAGTCAGACCATTTTTCACCTTTTCTAGCTTCTGGGTGAGTAGCGTCTTTTTCAAAGAAACGTCCGTAGTCATAAGGTTTCTTACCACCATACCAAGTATCAAAGGCCTCTTCCTGAACCAGCAAACCAAGCTCTGCTGCAATCTGCAATGTCTGTGGACTTGCAGGGTTATGAGTTGTACGGATGGCATTAACACCCATCTCCTTCATTTGTTTGAGACGACGGTATTCTGCCTTATAGTTTTCTTCTGCTCCAAGCGCTCCGTGGTCATGGTGCAAGGAAACACCATGGAATTTAATGCGTTCACCATTCAAAGAGAAACCTTCATTTGGAGTCCAATGATAGTAACGGTAACCAAACAGATCCTTCTTAGCATCCACCAATTGACCATCACGGTAAACACGCGTAATCAATTCGTACAAGGCTGGTTTGTCATTTAAAACTGTCCAGAGTTTTGGTTGTTCAACTTCTAAAATCGCATCAAGACTTGTTGATTCATGTGCTTTCAAGGTACGGCTCGCTGTACGAACCAAACCTGTTACAGCCTGACCACCACGTTCAACGATTTGATACTCTGCTACAAGTTCATGGTCTTTATCGTCTGTATTAACGATTTTGCTGGTCACATGCGTTTCAACCTTGCCATGTTGCTGTTGTTCTAGCTTTGGTGTTAAGATGGTTGTCCCATTTTTCTCAACATGAACCTTATCTGTCATTTGCAAGGTCACATCACGGTAGATACCGCTACCTGAATACCAACGGCTACTTGGTTGTTTGTTAATTGCATGGACAGCAATCACATTCTCACGACCATCTTTGTGGAGGTATTTGGTAATATCGTATGAGAACTGGTTATAACCGTTTGGATAATGTCCCACTAACTGGCCATTGACAAAGACTTGAGAATCCATGTAGACACCATCAAAGGTCAAACGAACATTCTTCTTGAGATCTTTTTCATCAAGTTTAAAAGTCTTACGATACCAAGCTTCACCACCATTGAGCTGTCCACCTTCGTTTTGGGCAGGTGACTGATGGTCAAAATCGTTAAAGATACTCCAGTCGTGTGGGAGATCCAATTTTTGCCATGTTGATACATCTGCATCTGATTTCACAGCTTCTTTAGGATTCGCATTGAGTTTAAAGTGCCAATTTTGATTAAAATTCACTTTTCTATCTTCAATCATTTGATTCACTTCTTCATTTGTCGCAGCTTTCAAATCTTCCTTGACAGGCTTTTCTTGACTTGAAGCTTGAGATTCTACCTTTGGAGCTGTTTCTTCAGGCTTTAGAGATGCTTTCTCCTCTTTTGGAGCTACAGGTTCCTCTTCTTTCACCTCTGGTTTGCTTGCTTCAATTGGAGTGGCTTGACTTTGATCGACACTTGCAGCATCCTTGTGCTCTGCTACAGCTTGATTTTCTTTTTCCTCCACTGCCGGACTTTCCTCTTTTGCTTGTTCCACAGTGTGAGTAATCGGAGTTTCATCTGCGAAAACTGGTGATTCTCCAATGACACTTCCTCCAAATAGAACCGCACAGGTTCCAATCATGACAGAGCAAGCGCCTACGGCAAACTTACGAATGCTGTAGACTCTTTTACGATTCCAATGGCCTTTTTCCATAAAATCCTCCTTTAGTAACCGCTTCCATTTCATTGTAAGCGTATTACTTTTCCATAGTCTTTTACCCTTATTTTATAAAATAATATAGGAAATTTCAATACCCTAAACACAAAAAATCATATTTTTGATTGTTTTTTCTAAAATTTGTAGAAAATTCATTAAATGTGAATATAGATTTAGAACAAAAAACAAACAAATTTTTGACACTCAGTTAAATAGTATAAAAAAGTTCCTTTTGTAAGGAACTCCTTTTACTTATAATTAAAGATCCCCCCAGCCAACTTATCAGCCAGCTTGGGAAAAAGGATATAAAACTTATGGGCTAGGTTCAACAAAACTGGGAGATTGAGTTCCCGTTTGTTTTTTCCTATGATTTTGACAATCTTTCTAGCGACTGCATCTGGTTCTAAGAGAAAACGGTCAACCGACTTGAGGTAGGTCCCATCTGGGTCTGCCTGGTCAAAAAAGGCAGTACGAATCGGTCCTGGATTGACTGTTGTCACATAGATTCCATAGGGCATCAGTTCGAGACGCAGAGCGTTTGAAAATCCAATAGCTGCAAACTTGGTCGCTGAGTAGAGACTGGACTTGCTAGTCGCTATCAAACCTGCCATGCTGACGATATTGATGATATGGCCTTTTCGACTTTCCTTCATGCGCTCCGCAAAGCGACGAGACAGATTCATCAGGGCAAAGGTATTGACCTCAAACATCTGGTGAATGTCTTGATCAGAGATCTTGTTGAAATCTTCAAAAATTCCATAGCCAGCATTGTTAATCAAGACATCAATCTTGCCATAACGGAGATAGAGGTCAGCTACTAGTGCTTCCAGGGCTGAGTCATCAGTAATATCGATTTCAATTAATTCCACATGAGGATGATTTCCATATAGTTGGGCTAGTTTTTCCTTGTTTCTACCTAGCAAGATGAGTTGGTCATTTGGCAAGAGTTTGACCATTTCTTGGGCTAAGCCACCGCTTGCTCCAGTGATGATGATGGTGCGCATACTTATCCTTTCTCAATCTTCTAAATTTCCACTTCTTCCAAGTCTTTGACCACATGGACATTTTCAAAAACAGTTGCCGCATCTTTCTTGAGCTGACTGATATCTTTTGAGAGGAAACGAGCACTGATATGATTGAGCAAGAGGCGTTTAGCACCGGCTTCTGCTGCTACTTGTGCTGCCTGCATATTGGTTGAGTGACCGTGGTTGCGGGCAATTTTTTCATCTCCCTTGCCATAAGTCGACTCATGGACAAGGACATCAGCGTTAACAGCTAGACGCACACTGGCATTAGCTTTTCGGGTGTCACCCAGAATAGTAATAATCTTACCAGGTCGTGGTGCTGAGATATAGTCTGCTGCCTTGATTTCAGTTCCGTCTTCTAGAACAACGTCCTGACCGTTTTTGATTTTTCCAAAAAGCGGGCCAAATGGAACACCAGCAGCCTTAAGTCTTTCAGCATCCAAGGTACCTTCTAAGTCCTTTTGCATGACACGATAGCCAACACAGAAAATAGTGTGGTCCAGCTCCTCTGCATACACCGTGAATTTATCGGTTTCAAGGATTTTCCCTAGAGAATCTTGGTCAAACTCATGGAAATGAATGCGGTAAGGCAGACGAGAACCGGACACACGAAGGCTGGTTAAGACAAATGACTTAATCCCTTGAGGTCCATAAATGTCCAAATCTGTCTGCTCTTCATTGGCCTGAAAGGCACGACTAGAAAGGAATCCTGGCAAGCCAAAGATATGATCTCCATGCAGGTGAGTGATAAAGATTTTGCTGACCTTACGTGGTCGAATCGTGGTTTCCAGAATACGATTTTGCGTTCCTTCTCCACAGTCAAAAAGCCAGACTTCGTTAATCTCGTCCAAGAGTTTCAGGGCGAGACTTGAGACGTTACGGGCTTTAGAGGGCTGACCAGCCCCTGTTCCTAAAAATTGAATATCCATTCGATACTTTCTAATTAATCAATATATAACATGGCTGTGCGATTTTCCGATCGGAAATAGCGCTTTCCAGAAAAAGCAGCAGCTTCTTGCAATAAATCCTCTTGGCTGTAGCCCTTTAGACGTTTGCGACCATCAGCCAAACTTTCCAAATCCGTCAAAGCTGTGAGATTTTCTACACTAATAACTTCCTCATCTCCGACAGCTTTCATGTAAATCTTGCCAGACTCTTCAAAGACGAGTTGATGGGGGAAAATTTGCGCAATTTCAAAGAGCAAGTCAGCTGTGATTACTTCCTCAGCTTCTGAGAAAATCCGCCCCAGTCCCTCACTCTCATAGCAAAATCCAAAAGATTTACCCGACAGGTTCAGACGAATAAAAGGCTTATTTTCAAAGGTGAAACTTGGTTCAACATTGTAGAGATTCAGTTCATGACTGAGTTCTACAAAGTAATCTGTCGCAGCCTGAGGACTCTTTTTCTGGTAGAGTTCAGCAAAGTAGGCATTGACTACACTCGGAGGAGGTGTGACGAGAGCTAACTGCTCCTGCTCTGTTTTGCCAGCTAGAAGCTGATCCAGATAGACCTTATCCAGACTTGTATAACCTCCATACTTTAGAGCCAACATTTTAATATCAGTCATAAAATTCCTCTAACCTCCATTTATTTTTCTCGGAAATGTAGCCTGTAATCACTTCTCCATCATCTTGGTAGTCACGATCCTCCAGAATCGCTACACTTTCCAAATCATGAATCTTGTAAGACTTAGAAAAAGGCACGCGCAGGGTAAAGACTTCAAAAATATCCTTGATCTTCTCCAAAAACAATGCTTGCAAGTTCTCACGACTATCCTCAGACTTGGCAGAAATGAGGGCATACGGCGTTTGAGTAGGCGTGAAATCCTCCACCAAATCCGCTTTATTGTAAAGGGTCAGTCGAGGAATATCCTCCATATCCAAGTCTTTCATGATAGACAGAACCGTTTTTTCATGCTCCTCGTGGTAAGGATTGCTGGCATCAATGACATGCACCAGAAGGTCCACATGCTTGCTTTCTTCCAAGGTTGACTTGAAACTGGACACCAATTCAGTCGGCAAATCTTGGATAAACCCAACCGTATCAGTCAAGGTAACCTGAAGATTGCCCCCCAGATGGATACTCTTAGTTGTCGCATCCAGGGTCGCAAAGAGCTCGTCAGCCTCATACTGGGTCTTGCTGGTCAAGGTGTTCATGATGGTTGATTTCCCAGCATTGGTGTAGCCAATCAAACCAATCTTAAAGGTACTCGACTCCAGACGTTTTTCTCTAACTGTTGCCCGATTTTTCTCTACCACCTTGAGCTGGCGCTCGATATCTGTGATTTGATTACGAACACTACGACGATTCAATTCCAGCTGGCTTTCACCTGGACCACGGGAACCAATTCCCCCTGCCTGACGGCTGAGCATAATCCCCTGACCAACCAAGCGAGGCAAGAGATACTTGAGCTGAGCCAAATGAACTTGGAGTTTTCCTTCATGGCTTCGAGCCCGCATGGCAAAGATATCCAGAATCAACTGCATACGGTCTATGACCTTGACACCGAGAACTTCTTCTAGATTGACATTTTGCCGTGGAGTTAAGCGGTTATTGACAATGACTGTGGTAATTTCTTCTGCATCCACCATCCGCGCAATCTCTTCCAACTTACCAGAGCCAACAAAAGTTTTGGAATCATATTTTTCACGTTTTTGCCTGTAACTACCTACTACGACTGCTCCAGCAGTCTTAGCCAGACTGGCCAATTCTTCCATGGAGAGGTCAAAATTGTCCATGCCCTGCAATTCCACACCGATGAGTAGGACACGTTCCTCTTTTTTCTCCGTTTCAATCATTTAAAAACTCCTCAATCTGGCTTAAAATGCGGTTTTGAACTCCAGGCTCTCCTATCTGATAAAAGGTCACCTGCATGCGATTACGGAACCAGGTCAACTGACGCTTAGCAAAACGGCGGGTTGCCTGTTTGAGACTATCGCTGGCTTCCTCAAGAGTTTGCTCCCCACGGAAATAAGGAAAGAGTTCCTTGTAGCCAATGCCTTTGGCTGCCTGCACATCTGGATAATGGTCAAAGAGCCACTTAGCCTCATCCAAAAGTCCAGCCTCAAACATCAGATCTACTCGACGGTTGATACGTTCATAAAGCTGACTGCGTTCATCATCCAAGCAGATAATCAAAGCTTCATAAGGACTTTCCTGATTTTTCAAATCCTTACCAAAATGGGCAATTTCCAAGGCACGCATGGCACGACGACGGTTAAACTGGGGAATTTCAAGGCCTGCTTGCTTCACGAGATGGACTAATTCCTCATCTGAATAAGGCTCTAAACTAGCTCGATAGGCTAATATCTCCTCATGAGGTGTCTCTCCACCTAGATGGTAGCCTTCCAGCAAGCTCTGAATATAAAGCCCAGTTCCACCAGCTATAATGGCTAGCTTGCCACGGCTTTGAATATCCTCAATAGCCTTCTTAGCTTCTGAAACAAAATCAAAAGCCGAGTAAGACTCGGTCACCTCTCTGACATCAATCAAATGATGAGGAACAGCAGCTTGCTCCTCTGGGCTAGCCTTGGCCGTCCCAATATCTAGCCTTCTGTATACTTGCTGACTGTCACCACTAACCACCTCTCCACCAAAGCGCTTGGCCACTTCAATAGCAAGGGCTGTCTTCCCAACAGCAGTCGGTCCAACAATCACAATTATTTTTGTTTTCATCTTTTTTCCTTGAAAAATTTCCATTTTTTCGTTACTATTATTATATCACAAAAAGTTCAGTCAGAAAAATGCTACCACTTAAGGAGCCTGGCTGATCGGAAAGATAAAGGAGGAAGACTCATGGCTAAAGGATTCGCTAAAGGTCTTGTAACAGGTGTCGCAGGAACTGTCGCTGCCGTTGCAGGTGCAGTATACGCAATTAAAAAGAAAGTGATTGAGCCAGAAGAGCAAAAAGCAGCTTTCATCGAAGAAAACCGTAAAAAAGCAGCTCGCCGTCGCGTATCACATTAAGCAACAAAAGAAGTTGGGGATAAACTTAATTTGAGGAGAATGCCCAATAAATATTTCCACAATAAAACACATAGTATCAGGTATTCAAAAAACTGATACTATGTGTTTTTTGATTTCGACGACTTTTAACCCATACTTTATAATTAAAAAGTAGAAATCGAATTGATAAATAAAGTATGAATCTATATTACGAAAGTTAGACAGAAAATTTCATGATTGAGGTGTAAATTAAATATGTTTGCTACTATTCTTTACTTATATTATTCATAAAAAGGCAATATTGAATCTATTAAATTTACAATATCAGATTTTGTAATAACGTATATATACACAATGATGTTAACTGTCATCCAAATGCAAACAATTCGCGTACTAATAATTTTACAAATGAACGAGACATACTTTCCTCTTTTTATTGATTGTCACTGAGACAAATTAATTACTTTGTCGTATTGTGCAAGTGTCTCCTCATCATAATGGTGGATTACCTCAACCAAGGTTTGTGGAAGGGTTAATAAGATATTTGAAATTTGTTTTGAATTCACTTTATCAAGATTGGCTTTAACCTCGTCTGCCAAAATCAGATCACTATTATGATACAAACTGCGAGCGATTTCTATACGTTGCTTTTCCCCACCAGAAAGATGATTTCCATAAAGAAGATGTCCCTTTAAAAATTCTAGATTTACTCGATTAAGAATCAGGTCCATCTTTATATTATCCATCGACTCTCCAAGGGTAATATTCTCCTCAAGTGATAAACCATCAAAAATATAGGAATCTTGTAAAATATAAGAAGCTGATTTGGCAACTTGCTCTTGATTTAAGATCTGACCAGCATAAGTCACCTTCCCCAAATCTGGAGATAGTTGCCCATAGATGAGGTTAAGTAAGGTTGACTTACCACAACCACTTGCACCTATTAGAGCAATTTTTTCTCCTTTTTTAATTTCAAATGATAGATTTTCAAAAAGTATATTATCTTCAAAACTTAAACTGACGCAATCAACTAAGATAGGAAAAAGTGATGTTGAAGACAGGTCATCTGTTTGTATAATCGCATCTTGAAGTAGAAAATCATAACGATTCCTAAGCTGCTTGCTTGATTTATAGGTATTGATAAAATATGACAATTCATTGAATTGATAGCCTATGTTATGAGATACTAGATAAATTGCAACAAAACTAGCTCCTGACAAATAATTATAATAAGTCATTATACCACCGATAATGATGGGAACTACCGAACAAAATGCGTCAATACTATTAATGAGAATATTATTAATCGTACGTTGTTGTTCATAACGAATGTCCTGATCAATTCTCTTCGACAAGGCTCTTCTGAAAAGAGAATAGAAGAAATCCATAGCACCGTAATTTTTAATCACACTCTCTCCACCAATGATATTCGTTGTCTGAGACAAGTACTCCTGATTCGACGTCGCTTTTTCCTCAGAAATAAGGGCTAATTTTTTACTACCTATACCACTACAGAGTGCAGGCATAGAGTAAAAAAAGATAAATATCCAGCCCAACCAAAAATTTGTTGTCAATGCATATACAATGGAAACTATTGTAAAACCAACTGAGGAAATAATAATGACTGCTGGTTCGAGATAAGACGTTTCTAATTGTTTGACATCGTTTTCAAGATTGGATAGGATATCCTCTTTTTTACTATTTTTATTATATAGAAAATGCTCAAACAATTTATATTTCATGATCCAAGTGAAATCTGCTACTAACTTGGCATAATAATACCTTTTCCCAGCCAATCCAATAAGAATAAATAAATTACCAATTATACCTACAGTAAGGGCTATCCATAAATCATCCAGAATCTTCTTCTCAAAACTGGCTATAATCATCGATACCAAGGTTGGTGTGATGATAGCCTCTAACCACGTAATAGCAATGAAAATAAAATAGAGCACCAAATGTTTTTTTGTGATGAACTTTTTAAGCATATCTAATGAACCTTTCAAAATTGTTAACTAATTTTGTTAAACGCTCTTTATCCTTACTCAATTCAATAATTTTATAAATACAGTATTCCATTAAATCTTGTTTTTTACACTCAATAAATTTTCCTTCTTCAGAAATAATTGATGAATAGCCATCAATCATATTTGCGACACATTCCATGCACATTCCTCTACACCAACAATCTTTACACTTAGAAAAGTTATCCTTATTATTGAATTGTGTAACTTTATCACTGCTATGGGTCCCCCAAAATCTAAAGCAAGATTTAGTTGATCCATCAACATCAAATGTTATTGTTGTTTCTGGATCAATATCATCACAAAACGATTCTATCTTACTTTTAAAAATCATTGAAAGTAGCACATCATAAACAATCGGGCTAATGTAGTTTTTAACATTATTATTGATAATATCTTCGAATGACTGATCGATAAATGTTTTTCTATTTTCTTCAGTCATTTCCATTTCTTTAACTATTAGAATTTTATTTTTGCTAAATACATTATTGATATTAAATCTAACACCCATATCAGTAAAATATCTATAGATATCCCCTTTTTGAAATCCAAGTATTTGATGCATCCGCGTGTAAGTAGAAGCGACTTCAAAATTTTCGTAATCTATTTCTTTTAAATACTGAATAAAATTCAATGTTCGTCTATGACTTCCCTTGCCTCTTAACTTATCGTGAATCAATTGTGGGCCATCAAGGCTAACTGTTAAAAAAGGATGATAATTGTTAATCATCATTTCAACTTTCTTATTTAGGATGGTACCATTTGTCACAGTTTCAATTTTTTGAATCTCAATATTTTTAGATAGCTTTTCAATAATATAAACAAACAAATCAATATTTAAAAACGGCTCGCCTCCAAAAAGGATTAATCTCTTTATACATTGAATTCTGCGAGAGACTAGCTGATCAATAATTTTATCTGCTGTATCAATATTCATCAGTTGATTCATCATTCCGTAATTACCACCATCAGCATAGCAGTATGTACATGAAAGATTACAGTTATTTGAAATATTGATTACTACTTTTTTTAAAATATTATAATCGTTTTCTTTTTTGATATTATTATTCAAATCATCTATTGAAGTTGATAAAGTAAAGGTTTCAGAATTAAAATAAAGAGTATCGGATTCTGTAATAAATGCTTTTAACATAATTATTCCCCCTATATAACATAGAGAGGGAATAAAAATCCCTCTCACAATAAAAATAAGATAGTCGTTACCGACCTCCACCACAAGAATGACTAGGGCCGCAATCATGAATAACATAGGCTGATTTATTGGCTAGTAATTCTTCCAAATCGATAATTTTGAGATTATCCATTTTATTGTCCTCCTTTATTTGATGATATGATTATATCATTCAATAGTTCAGTCAAAATTTCTTTCCCATATCTGCTTGACGACTGTCCTCCCCTAAAACTTTTTTTAAATGTCCTTCATAAATCTTTGCTAAGTGGTTACTGCCTGCTAATTTTATTGCTCCAATACATTTTTCCATTTCAATAATTGCAATCTTATTTCCGTTTTTTTGATAGCGATAAAGGTTTTGAGCATAGAGAAAAATGAGTCTTTCATAAATTTCTGTCTCGATAAAAAAGCATTGTTTCAATTGTTTTTCAAAATACAAAGCATCCATAAACTTTTTCTTTTCAATACAGGTAATATAAGCATTAAGCAACATGGTTGAAATCAGGCGTCGATTAATAGGAATTTCTTTATAAAAATCTGATCGTCTAGACATTTCTCTTGCTAAAACCATAAAAACATCATGTTTTAGAACATCCAAAGTATTCATGAAAATCAACAATTCATAATATCCCCAATATTCAACACCAAATAGATAATCGGTTAAATCATCCAAATCTGTTTCATTATAGTATTTTTCTCCCGATAAATCCTGAAGGCGAATTTTAACTAAAATGGTATTTATATGATGAAATTTCTCTCGTTTTCCTTCATTTTCCATTTGAGATATCAACAATCTCTTCATCCCTTCAATGTCGCGAGTCGTTACACATTTCCTAACCTGAGCTAATAGTTCATTTAGTTCATCACGATGAAAATCATGAACGGCATACATAAATTCATCAATTGGCATGTTAATTTCATTTAGAATATGTATAAACTTTGAAATGGTTAAATCCGTTTCTCCTTTTTCGAAACGTGAAAGCTGAGATGTTGATATACCAGCCTTCGTGAGATCCTTTAACCGCAATCCTCTTGATTCTCTAAACTTTTTAAAAATTTCTCCAAAATTTTTCATTCTGAACCTCCATCACGCATATATGGGAATATATTTTATTCACCCCAATAATAACATATAATAAAAAAAACAAAAGTGAGGATTACACATGAAAAAACAAAAAATATTACCACTCCTACTCTTTTTACTAGAAGGAATTATTATTATCGGAGTTGGATAATCTTAATTTCTAAGGAGAGTTTTGCCTAGACTGCTCAGCGATAAGTACTGCTGAGCGCAGGCTTATAGTTTGGAGGCAGGTAATGTACGTAACAGTCAGGTATTGCCTGCCCTCTTTAGCTAGATAGAAAACATCAAACTTTCTTACATTATCGCGAATTCCAGTTACAAAACTCCCATTAAACTTAAGTTCTTACTGAATTAAGACATCACTCCTATCTCTCCTTACACTCGTCCTAGCAGACAGAAGGATATGCTTAGTCCGAAAAAGTTTAACTATAGTCAGCACAATGACTCCTATACCTGTCTTAAAAAGGCTTTTCGCTAGACCACTACAGTTGACGAAAAGCCTGCTTTTGCAGATTATAAATTTGAACTTTATCCTCATAAATTACAACATAAGAAAACACCTCATAAGTTAGATTTTTCTGTCTAACTTATGAGGTGTTAGTCATAGAAGGATATTTACATTTTTCTTAAATAGCCAAATCAAACTTCAGCTGTGGCTTAACCGGATCATAGTCAACCAACTCAAAGTCCTCGGCTTTGATGTCAAAGAAATTAGTCTTATCTGGTACATTCAAGACCAAACGTGGTTGGCAGTTTGACGACTCACGACGGAGCAATTCCTCTGCTTGTTCAAACTGATTATCATAGATATGAAGGTTGTTGATAAAATAGAAAAACTTCCCAACCTTCCATCCGAAATGCTTGGCAATCATCATTTGAAGAGCCACATACTGCATAGCATTGATGTGGTGGGCCACCAGCATATCATTCGAACGCTGGGTCAAGGTCGCATCCAGATAGATGTCCCCATCAACCCGACGGACATCAAACATGGTCTGAAAGGCGCATGGAAGAAGACCATCTGTCTCCTCAAAAGCTTGGTAATCCCAGAGTGAGATGATATTGCGACGATTCCAAGGGTTGGCTTCCAACTGTTTAAGTATCTTATTGATGATGTCGTGTTTCTTAACGACTGCCCCATAGCGTTCACCGATGGTTCCCGTATCTCCCACTTCCCAGTCATTCCAGTAGTGAACATTGTACTTGTCATTGAGAACATCTAAGCTATTAGACTGATCTTGGTAGATCCAGAGTACTTCCTTGATGGCGGATTTGATCGCAATGGGACGCAAGGTTGTGATGGGAAATTCCCCCATAGCCAAGTCATACTCGGCAAAGGCACCCGTTACGTACTTGGAGTTGGCTACGGTCCCATCCTTATACTTGGGACGTGCCTGCTCAGAAAAGACACCGTCTTTGAGGATTCGTTCAATATTCTCTTTAAAAATCGTATCAGCTTTTGTCATTTACTCTCACCTCATTTATTGTCCTAACTAGTATAGCATAAAAAAAGAAAGGAGGAAAATCACTGGCTTTAAAGTAGTGTTTTTCTCCTTTTATGATCTTATTGCAATACAAGTGATGCTGCCCCGATAACTCCAGCGTCATTTCCTAGAGTTGCAAGAGCCAATTTAGTTGTTGTGCGTACTTGTGGGAAGGTGTTTTCGTCATAAACCTTTTGAACACCTTGTAGAAGAAATTCTCCCGCTGCTGATACTCCACCTCCGATAACGATTGTTGAAGGGTTGAGGATTGAGCCGATATTAGCACACGCAATACCCAAGTAACGTGAGAAGTTACGGTAAACGATCAAGGCGAGGTCGTCCCCTTCTTTTGCAAGGTCAAAGACAGTTTTAGCAGTTACTTCTTCTCCGTCATCAATCAAGCGTTTCAAAGCTGCATCGCCTTCGTATTCATCTGCATAACGACGAGTCAAGTTGACAATCCCTGTTGCAGAAGCAACTGTCTCAAGACAGCCTTTTTTACCACAGGTACATGCGATTGGTTGGTCAAAGTCAACAGTGATGTGGCCAAGCTCACCTGCTGCACCAGCAACACCGTGAAGCAATTTGCCTTCTGCCACGATACCACCACCAACACCTGTACCCAGTGTCATAAAGACAACGTCAGGTTGATTATCACCAGCCCCCATCCAGCGCTCACCAAGAGCAGCTACGTTGGCATCATTATCGATGAAGAATGGAATGCCCAAGGCTTTTTCAATCTTTTCTTTAATCGGTTGAAGGGTTTTCCAGTTGAGGTTGTATGCACCGATAACAGTCCCTTTTTCACGGTCAACCACACCCGGTGATCCCATTCCAATACCTCGGAAATCCGTAGCTGACAATCCAAGCAAGTCCAAACGATGCTGAATAGACTCAATCATATTATCTACGATATGGCTTCCCTCATCCAAAATATTGGTCTTAATAGACCATTTTTCTTGGATTTCTCCTTCTTGAGTTAAAATTGCGAACTTAACAGATGTCCCACCAAGGTCAATCCCAATAATCTTTTGACTCATCGTCTTCTCCTTTTTAATTGAAAATGCTTACAGATATAGTATAACAAAATCATTAGATTTGTGCAAAGGTTTGCAGGCTACAAGCCAAAATTAAAACATCTCATTTGCTTCACTATTTGTAAAAATTAGTCACCTAAATGTTGAATTGCATAGTTTGCTTCTTCTTTTGTAAATTTTCCAACATAAGAAGAAGTTAGCCACTCATAAATCTCTGTCTTTGATAAATGGTTATTC
>NZ_AJRG02000025.1:0-16473 GCF_000298715.2 Streptococcus sp. GMD5S | reverse complement strand
CAATACTGGCAAAGCTCGGTTCCTGCTCAAAATCAGTCTTTTCAGCATAGCGGAAATTGAACTGCTCCATGCTGACAACCCGTGGGTCTTGACGTAATTTCCAAGCCAACTGATTGGTACCAACATCGACTGCAAAGACTAACTCAGCACCATTTTGCAACATGACGTCAGTAAATCCTCCAGTGGAAGCACCGATATCAATCGTGGTCGCTCCATCAACTGACAACCCAAAGACCTGCAAGGCTTTTTCTAATTTCAAACCACCACGGCTAACATACTTGAGTTTTTCACCCTTGAGTTTTAGATCAGTGTCATCTGGGATTTTCTCTCCTGGCTTGTCAAAACGCTCCCCATTGAGGACTGCTACAACTAGACCAGCCATGACACCGCGTTTAGCCTGTTCTCGCGTTTCAAACAAGCCCTGTTTATAAGCTAGTACATCCACTCTTTCCTTAGCCATTGATTCTCAAACTTTCTACTACTTTCACAATCGGCTCTGTTTCAAAGCTGACTTGCTGGGCAATTTCTTCTAACTTGGCATTAGCTTGATCCAAGGTTTGGTTACAAAAAGCAATGGCCTCCTCCAAACCCAGCAAGGCTGGATAGGTTGATTTTTCAGCCTGCAAATCCTTTTGTGGAGTCTTGCCGATTTCCTCAAAACTAGCTGTCACATCCAGCACATCATCTCGAACTTGAAAGGCCAGCCCAATCAATTCACCCACAGTTTTCAATTTTGCTTGGATTTCTGGTTCCAATTCCGCAATGATAGCAGCTGCTTGGAAAGGATAAGCTAGTAATTTTCCAGTCTTATTGGCATGAATGGTCTGAAGTTCTTCCAAGGATAAATGCTGGTGTTCGCCTTCCATATCTAAAACCTGCCCTGCCACCATACCTAGACTCCCTGAAGCAAGGGATAAGTTGGCAATCAAATCCACCTTGATCTGACTTGATAAATCTGCCTGCGCTATCAAGGCATAGGGATCTAGGAACAAGGCGTCTCCTGCCAATATTGCCATCGCTTCGCCAAATTTCTTATGATTGGTTAAACGCCCTCGACGGTAATCGTCATCATCCATAGCAGGAAGGTCATCGTGAATCAAGCTCCCTGTATGAATCATTTCCAAGGCCGCGGCTACCTGCGCATGAGCTGGTTGGATAACCACTTTCAGGGATTCCAAAACTTCTAGCAAAAGAAAAGGGCGAATACGCTTGCCACCAGCATGAATGGAATAGAGAACAGACTCTCGCAAACTAGAGGCAAACTGCTGGTCTCCATAAAAATCTTCCAAAGCCGATTCAACAAGAGCTAATTTTTCTTGCTTCTTCATTCAAAATCACTTTCTGTCCCGTCTTCTTGCATGACCTTAACCAAGGTCTTTTCAGCCTTGTCCAGCGTCGCTTGGAGCTCTTTTGACAAGACCATTCCCTTTTGAAAGGCAGCAATCGCATCTTCTAAAGCAATTTCACCATTTTCTAAACTTTGGACAATGGTCTCCAGTTCTGCTAGATTTTCCTCAAATTTCTTTTGTTTTGACATCTTTAACCTCTAATTCTACTTGACCATCTCGCATCAAAAGCGTCACTTGATCTTTTTTATTCAACATCTCAACAGAATCGACTACGGACTCTTCTTTTTTGACAATTGCATAACCACGAGCCACGATTCGACTGGTATCCAACATCATCAAAGCTTCTGAAAGTCGCTTGACTTCAGCAACCTTGGCATCATAAACCAGCGCCATTTGGCTGCGTAGGAGCTTGTCCAACTGACCTAGACGGTCTTGATAACGCTGGATTTTGGTAATAGGTGATAGTTGGACCAGTCGATGCGTCCTTGCTTGGACTAGTTGTCTGTTATCAGAAATCCGTGTTCGCAAACTTTGTTTTAAGCGCAGTTGTAGTTGATCTAACCGTTGCAAATAACCATCATACAAGCGCTCTGGCTGTCTAAAGATAACTGACTGACTGCATTTTTTCAGAGCTTCTTGTTTCTTAGATAGGACATTTCGGACTGCTGTTGCCATCCGTTTTTCTTGATTTTGTAAATGGCTCAAGAGATCCAACTTGGTCACAGGCGTTGCCAATTCAGCCGCAGCTGTTGGCGTCGCAGCCCGTCTATCTGCCACAAAATCCGCCAAGGTCACATCCGTCTCATGACCAACACTAGAGATGATGGGCAAACGGGATTCAAAAATAGCCCGTACCACGATCTCTTCGTTAAAGGCCCAGAGATCCTCGATGGAACCCCCACCACGACCAATAATGAGAACATCTAGGTCCTCACGTTGATTGGCACGCGCAATATTTCGAGCAATTTCCTCCGCAGCTCCATCACCTTGTACCTTGGTCGGATAGAGAAGGATATCAACACCAGGAAAACGTCTGCTGACAGTCGTGATAATATCTCGAATAACGGCTCCACTGCGACTGGTTACCACACCGATTTTCTTAGAAAATTGGGGAAGAGGTTGCTTGAATCTCTCTTGAAACAGACCTTCTTCTGTCAGTTTCTTCTTGAGTTGTTCAAACTGAATCGCTAGCGCCCCAACCCCATCAGGCTCAGCTTTCTCAATGATGATAGAGTAGCTACCGCTTGGTTCATAGACCTGCACACGCCCAATCACATTAATCTTCATACCTTCTTCCAGGTCAAAGCCTAATTTCTGATAAATCCCAGACCAGATGGTCGCTTGAATAACTGCATTGTCATCTTTTAGGGAAAAATATTGGTGAGTAGGTCGTTTACGAAAGTTGGAAACTTGACCAGTTAAATAGACCCGTTCCAAGTAAGGGTCTTTATCGAATTTCATTTTCAGATACTTGGTCAAAGTTGTTACCGATAAATACTTTTCCATCTCCACCTACTATTCATTTTCTTGCTTTTCCATGGGTATTATTATACCAAAAACATGCTTAAAAATCACCTTTTTCCTACTGAAACTAAAGGAAAAATAGAAAAAGGAGGCTAGGCCTCCTCATCTGATTATTTGCTGTTTCTCGCTTCTTCCAAAATCTTTGCAATCTTGGTCGTCAAAAGGTCAATAGCAACGGTATTGCTGACCCCTTCAGGAATGACGATATCAGCATAACGCTTGGTTGGCTCGATAAACTGGTGGTACATAGGTTTGACCACACCCAAATACTGATCAATAACGCTATCTAGACTACGGCCACGCTCTTCCATATCACGCTTGATACGACGAATAATACGCACGTCATCATCTGTATCCACAAAAATCTTGATATCCATCAAATCGCGCAGACGCTTATCCTCCAAGACCAAAATCCCCTCAACGATAAAGACATCCTGAGGCTCCTGACGATAGGCCTTGCTACTCCGTGTATGCTCTGTATAGTCATAAGTTGGAATGTCCACCGGGCGCCCTGCCAACAATTCCTTAATCTGCTCGATCATCAAGTCTGTATCAAAGGCAAAAGGATGGTCGTAGTTGGTTTTGACACGCTCTTCAAAGGTCAAGTGAGACTGATCCTTGTAGTATGAATCATGCTCAATCATGGAAATCTTTTCATCAGGAAAATGAGATAAAATGGCTCTTGAAACACTGGTCTTACCACCACCAGAACCACCTGTCACTCCGATAATGATTGGTCTATTTTGCATGCTATCCTCCGTTTTTTTATCCGTCGTCTATTCTATCACATTTTTTGCAAAATTTATAGTCTGATTTTGGATAGTCTAGGGGAAACATCAATCTATCCCCACAATCTAGTGAAACTAGCTAAAAACCTTCCTTGGTTTGTAGAAATTGCCCCTTTTTTCTAGAATGGCTAGCAATGTATCTCCCTCAAAGGCAGCCAGTTCTTGGTCTGTTTGGTCTAGCTCGATAAAACGACCAAACCGCACTTCTGTAGCCTCTTCTGGAGTTAGGATAACTTTGACAAGGTCCCCTGTACCAATCTCTAGAGGATGGAGAAAGTCCAGTTGACCAGCCTCCACTTTTTCAGCAATTTCTTTCAAAGTCAAGGCATCTTCTAACTGCAAACCAGCTGCACTAGTACGTGTTAGGTGGGACATATGGGCCGCATAACCCAGCTTCTTACCTAAATCAACCGATAAGGTACGGATATAAGTCCCCTTACTGCATTTCACACGAAAGGTAAAACGCGCAAGTTCGCTCTCATAAGAAATCGGACTTGTCCGTTCAAATTGATAAATAGTCACCTGACGTTCTGGACGCTCCACTTCCTGACCTGCACGCGCATACTCATAGAGCTTGCGACCATTAACCTTGACAGCCGAGTACATAGGTGGAATCTGAGTGATAGGCCCAGTCAGACTAGCAATCGCTTCATCGACAATGGTTTCATCCAAGAGCGACAAAACAGGGGTCTCTGCGATCACTTCTCCACTGGCATCCTCAGTCGTCGTTGAATAACCTAGAGTGATTTCCCCCTCATAGACCTTGCCCTCGTCCTGCATAAATTCGACCATACGGGTTGCCTTGCCAACCGCGATTGGCAGAACTCCCACTACATCCGGATCCAAGGTCCCACCATGACCAATTTTCTTGGTTCCCAAAATCTTACGCAGCTTAAAAACCGCATCATGCGAGGTCATCCCCGCTTCTTTTTTTAAGTTGATAATACCGTTCATGTGTTGCTTTCTGATTTCATTCATGAAATATCTTCTTCAAGAATTGTAATGTAATTATCTTTTGTAACAAAAGATAATGTGGCTAATCTTCTTGCTTGGTTCATAACTATCCTATCAAATACATTTCTTACAAATCGCCCATTTGCATTTTTATTTTCAGGATTGTTACTATGTAATTCTAAATATTTTTTTAATGTTTCTTTTGCAGAATCATGCAAAATGTATTCTTCATTTTTACAATGTGAAAGAAAAATGTCAAACATTTGGTCCACAGTATAATCTTCAAACGTAATAAAATAATTAAATCTTGATTTTAACCCAGGATTAGATTCAAAAAATTTTTTCATCAATTCATCATATCCAGCAACAATAACCACCAAATCATCTCGATAGTCTTCTAATGCTTTAGTTAACTCAGTTAAACACTCTCGACCATAACTATCACTTTTATCGTTTTCAGTAATACTATATGCTTCATCAATAAACAATACACCACCTTTGGCTTTTTGTATCAATCTCTTAACTTTAGAAGCCGTTTGTCCTTGATATTCTGCTATTAAGTCTGTTCTACTTGCCTCAATAAAGTGGCCTTTACTTAATATTCCTAATGACCGGTACATATTCCCAACGATTCTAGCCACAGTAGTTTTACCAGTACCTGGATTACCTAAAAACGCCATATGCATCGTTCTATTTGTTTTTTTAAGACCGATTTTTTCTCTACTTTGCTGAACTTTATTAAATGCGACTAGATCTTCAATCTCTTTCTTCACATTTTCTAAACCTATTAATGACTTTAAATCATTTGCTAATGCTTCAAATGATTTATTATTTGTTTCTTTCAAAATCAAATAATTTGTATCAATAACTCTAGAGCCAAGATATTTATACAATAATTCCAATATGCTAGTTTGCTTATCTTTGATTGTAGAGAATGTCTCTTTAGTAGTTAAGTTTCCTAATCGTTTTATAAACTCTAAGTCAGCATTTTTAACATTATCAACAATATCTTGAAGAATTACTTCTAATTCATAAGTACTATTTGTTAAATCATCAATTTTCTTCACTTCTGATTTTAACAACTTTAAATAAGTTTCACTAATCATCTACATTCCTTTAAACAATAGAAATAATACTATTAAAACAACAGCGACTACAAGAGTATAGAATCCTTTTCTTAGAAAAACAATCTCTTTTTGTTTCTCTTCTAGTTTTGTTTCAAGACTTTCAACAATTAACTTTAGATTATCTCTCTCTGTTATTGATTTATTATTGATTTCATCAAGGAAATTTTTAAAATTATTTTGTTTTTCTTCAACTTGTAAATGCAAATCGTTAAAACTATTTTCTATTTTCACTAATGTTTTTAGATTCGCTTTTAAAGTATCAATTTCAATTTGAATTTCACTTTGCTTCTCTTCAAGTTGTTCTAACTCTTCTAGCTTTTTATGATGTTTCTTCAATATATCAATTAAATCTTTATTCTGGTTAAAAACGTCATCTAATAGTTTTTTATTACCAGTTTGATATTCTTCTATCTCGTGCAATCCCTGCATAGCTTTATCATTTGCCTCTTTGGCTGCAATCAAAGACTTTGAAATACTTTGAATATACTCATCATCCAATATTTGGAAAGTTTCATAAATGGTATTAAATTCCTGAATAATCTTTTTAATATGCTTGTTTTGTTCAATCATTCTATTTTGAACAGCATCGGTGAGAGCATTTAAATCCTTACCTTTAACATCATATTCCATACCAATAAATCCTAGCATAGGATCGTCTTGTGGGACAGTCGGTAAATCTGATTGTTCTGGAATTTCTTCACTAAAAGCTTTCAACGCTTCTTTTTTTTCATTAAATCTTTCAGACTTTGCTAAAACCTGAATCTCTAATTCTTCTGACATAACATTCTCCTATAGTAAATCGTTTAATGCACTTTGCATTTCTTCAAGTTCACTTTGCTTTTCATCAAAGTACATTTCGTTAGCTAATAATCGCTGTTTGAAATCAATCTTTGAATTAGAAAACTCCTCTTGAACATTACCAAGAAGTTCTCTTAGTTTTTGATGGTTCTTAGCCATCTTAATGAATATATCATTTCGCTTAACAGCAACATTTTGCTCGGCAACAAAAATTTGAACATCCTGAATTCTTAACAATTCGTTTTTCTTATTAGCTTGTTTCTTTTGATTTTCCTCAATTAATTTTTTTGAAATAAATTGATCAAGTCTATTAATAATTACAGCACCTAATATACCTGTCAATAAACTCGCCAAAAACATGCCTAAGATATTTGCAATGGTCCCTAATAATGGTATTAGAGTTTGCATTCCTGATATTGTTAATAAATACTTTTCAAAATATTCTCCTAAAAACATTGCACCTACACCTACTAGTGCAGAAGTAATAATTTTTGAAATGTGAGCTATCTTAATTGCTGTAGAATGTGTTTGATTTTCTGGGTTAGATAAATAAGAAATGCTTTCTCTGATAGAACCAAATAATTGTTTAATCAAGTTTGGAAGTTTTTGTAATTTCTGGTTAAATGCGCCGATAATTTCTCCAACAATGCTTCCAACAAAACTATCTACACCTACTTTAATAAAATCTTTGATTTTGCCAAAAAATGAATGAAGTGCTTTTTTCATTTCCTCTATAAATGTATCAAAAGATTGTTTTTTTGCTTTAAAATACCTCACTAAAGCATTCATAATTTCCTTCAACATCCCAAATAATGCTGCAATAAACATAGCTTTAACTGCATCTTTACCTGCCTTGTTCGCCATTCTTACAGAAGCTTTCTTTGCAATATCCTTATTAATAGCTTTCTTCGCTGTTTTTTCAGATTTGAGCATTTTCTTCGAATCGGCAGCTAATTTATCATTTAATCTTTTATTATTTTCAGCTTTAAGATTTCGCTTTTCGGCATCTGAGATATTCATCTTATCAATTTTCTCATTGGCTCTTTGAACTTGATTCCTAAGTTCTTTTTCCCTCAGTTCTCTATTCTTTATATATTCACTATTGGATTTTGCTCCTTTACTTTTATTAAGTGATTCGTTTGTTGCAGCAAGATTTTCTGATTTGTTTGCTAAATCCGCAGTTTCTATATCAGCAATCTTTCTCCAAGGATTTTCAAAAATTTGTTTACGTGCTACAACGTGATCTAAATTAGCTTTTTCATTTACTTTTAATGTTTTTCCGGTGTATTCATCCTTCAAGTTTCCTGATTTTTGCTTTTCTTTCATAGCATTATTTGCATCAGTATACCTTGTATCTTTTAGTATCTTACTACCTTCTTTTTTTGTATAGCCATTAGGGTTATTATCATTATACTGCTTAAGAAGAGTATCACTTGTCATATCTAAGCCAATTTGATTCGCAAATTGATCCCAGATTTCATCTAAAATAACATCTCCTAGTTTATCTGGTGAACTAATTTCTTTACATTCTATTTCTAATTTTTCGAGATTAGAAAACTCCATTGTAAATTGCTGTTCCAATAGTTCTTCTAATTCGTCATAATTTAAATTTTCAGACTCATTTACTTCTTCAGTATTCAATACTAATAATTCATTTGCCACTGCTTTCTATTCTCCCTTCAAGGCATCAAACTTCGCTTTCATGGTTGGATTTTTTCGGGTCAATTTTTTAACCGAAACATCTTCCAACTTATTGTTTGCGAGGCGGAGTTGGTTTTCGGATGTGGTTAGGAACTTCTTGACCTCTTCCATGCGTTTGATGGCCTTGTCGATTTCATCAATAGCTTTGCCAAAGTTGGTCGAAGCAGAGTTGTAGTTCTTGGCAAAAGCTAGTTTAAAGGCATCCAAATCTTCCTCAAAATGCGTAATATCGATATTTTGCTCGCGAACCAAGGCCAACTCCTGCTTGTATTTTAGAGAATTAAGCGCTGCATTACGCAAGAGCCCAATCAACTGAATAAAGAATTGAGGACGAACCACATACATCTTTTCATACTCATGACTGACGTCCACAATCCCAGTGTTAAAGTAGTCATTATCTGCCTCAAGCATGGTCACTAAAACCGCATACTCGCAGTTCTTTTCCCGACGGTCCTTGTCCAATTCCTTGTAAAAATCTGCATTCTTATGCTTCTTCTCCGTCCCATCCGCTTCGTTTTTCATTTCAAACATGATGGAAATGAATTCTAGACCATTTTCATCAAAATCACGGAAGATAAAGTCCCCCTTAGATCCTCGCGCAGAAACCTTGTTATCCTTCTCAAAGTAGGCATTTGGAAAGGCAAAACTACGAACCTTGTTAAACTCACTCTCTGCATACTGTTCCAAACTTTCCCCGATAGCTTTTGTGGATTGTTGGGCTTTGAAATTCTTATAGAACTCGACCTGTTCACTAGCCGCCTTGAGCTGGGCTTCGTAATTTTGCTTGAGGGAAGCTAGAGATAACTCATTTTCCTTTTCTTGTAAAAGGAGCTGGTTTTTGACCTGATCGCGCTCTTTTTCAAGGTTAGAAAGGGTCTTTTGCAGTTGATTTTCATGTTCTAAACGCAAGGTAGCCAATTGGTTTTCCAAGTCCTGTACTTCCTTGTCCTTTGCCAATAAAGCCTGATGACTGGTTTGTTCAACCTCTTTCTTAGCCAGTTCTTTCTCTGTATCAAAGTTTTGGATTTGACTCTGTAATTGCACAATTTCTTGATCCTTCTGAGCCAGTTTAGACTGTTGCTCATTCATGGCCTTTTGCTCAGCTAAGGCCAGCTCCTGCTTCATTCGATCGTGCAGTTCCTTATCAAACTCAGCCGTTCTCACTTGGGATAAGAGTTCGGCATACTGACTCTCATTTACTGTAAAGACTTCCCCACAGTTGGGACATTTAATTTCGTTCATAACTTTCCTCTTTCTAGACTTCTGTAACCATTATATCATGCCTGAGGGAAAATCAAAAACAGTGAGTCGAAACCCACTGTTTATATCAGTTACTTTAAATTTTTTCCAAGGCCAAACGCAAATCTTCAATCAAATCCTCTACATTTTCAAGTCCGATAGACAAGCGGATTTGGTTTGGTGTGACACCTGCTGCTTCTAGATCCTTTTCTGACAACTGACCGTGGGTGGTTGTCGCAGGATGGACAACAAGAGATTTGGCATCTGCCACGTTTGCAAGGTCAGAGAAGATTTCCAAATTATCAATCACCTTGCGAGCTTCTGCCTCTCCGCCTTTAACATGGAAGGTAAAGATTGAACCAACACCTTTTGGCAGATATTTCTCAGCCAAGGCATGATATGGACTGTCAGCTAGTTTTGGATAGTTGACTTTTTCTACCTTAGGATGGTTGACAAGGAAATCAACAATTTTCTCTGCATTTTGCACATGGCGTTCGACACGAAGAGAGAGAGTTTCAAGCCCTTGGAGCAAGAGAAAGGCATTAAATGGTGACAAGGCAGCACCTGTATCACGGAGCAATTGAACACGAACAGCGATAATAAAGGCTGCTGCACCCACATCACGAGTATAGCTCAAGTTGTGGTAACTTGGGTCTTCCTCAACAAATTGAGGGAACTTCCCTGAAGCTGCCCAGTCAAAACGACCGCTATCAACAATCACTCCTCCAATAGTCGTACCATGCCCACCGATAAACTTAGTTGCTGAGTGAATGGAAATATCTACACCGTGAGAGAAGACGTTAATCAAATATGGTGTGGCAAAAGTGTTGTCTGAAACGAGAGGAATCTTGTGTTTATGCGCAATCTCAGCCAATTTTTCTAAGTCAGGAATGTTAATCAAGGGATTCCCCAAGGTTTCAATCAAGACAAGCTTTGTATTGTCATTGATAGCTGCTTCCACTTCTTCCAAATTATCCACATCCACAAAGGTTGTTGTGATTCCATAACGAGGAAGGGTTTCTTTCAAGAGGTTGAAGGTCCCACCGTAAATAGTTGACGCAGCCACCACATGGTCACCTGCGTGAGCAAGCGCCAAAATAGTGTAGGTTACAGCAGCCATACCTGATGCTGTCGCTAGCGCTCCAACACCACCTTCAAGAGCAGCAATTCTTTCCTCAAAGGCTGCTGTTGTAGGGTTTGTGATACGAGTATAAATGTTCCCTGGTTTTCTCAAGGCAAACAAATCGGCACCTTCTTGCGTGTCATCAAAAACGAAGGATGTTGTTTGATAAATCGGTACTGCACGAGACTTAGTTGCTGGATCAACTACTTGCCCAGCATGTAATTGTAGGGTTTCAAATTTAAAATCACGAGTCATAAGACGACCTCCAAATAGCTTCATTAGGGATATTGTATCATCTTGGGCTAGTCTTTTCCAATACCGTTTTTCTATATTTTGATATAAGGAACAACTATGACTAGTCTTACACATCAAACAAAAAAGCACGATTCACTCGTGCTCATTTCTTTAATCTACATAAGTATCTTCGTTTTTGTTGAGGAAAGCGTATGGCAAGCCCATCAAGAGACCTCCTCCGATAAAGTTTCCGACAAAGGTTACACCCCAGTGACGAAGAATATTAGGTATGTCAAAGTTAGCAATTGAATCAGCAGCAACACTAAACTTAACAATCGCAAAAGAAGCAAAGTTCGCAGCAATGTGTTCGTTTGTTAAGAATACAAACATGTAAATTGCTGATAAGACAAGCCAAAGTTTGGCGCCTCCGTCTTTCACCAAAACAAATGAAAGAATGGCAATGTTTACAAAGATATTGGCTAAAATACCTTCAAGTAAGACTAACTCATTTGAACGACCTAACTTCATCTCTACAACCCCTGAAATGAAGCTATCATGTGTTAGATTTGCATAGGCTGCTGAGTGGGCAAATCCCCAACCTGCTATCAAAGCTCCGATGAGATTGAACAAGGTACAGTAAAGTAAAATCTCAGCTGTTTTTCTCCAAGAAATTTTTTTCAAGAAACTACCAGCTGTCAAAAACATCATATTTGAAGTTACCAGCTCAGCATTCAAGAAAACAATGTAGGCCAATCCCCAAGCAAAAACAAATGGGAAGAGAAAACGTCCACTACCTGGAGCGATCTTATTAATCAAGTCAGCCCCAACTGCACCCGCAGCTGTACTAAATGTTAGAAAGGCACCTGCAAACATGGAACGAATCGCATACTTAAACTTACTTTGGCTATAAAGACTTTCTTTCTTCTTACAAGCAAATTCAATCTTTGAAATAAATTCTGAAGAGACCATAAAAAACTCCTAAACTTTTATTTGTGATAATTATAACATAATTCTTGTTTTCTAGAAAGCGTTTTCCGTAAATTTCTAAAATATTTATCTTAAAAATCTATATCGTAAGGCTTACAAACCTTTTTCATATGAACTATTTTGATTCTATTTGTTCATATAAAAAACCAGTGAAATAGCACTTCACTGGTTCATTCATTCTTAATATCGTTGTCTATACGGTTGATTAAAGGCCTTCAAAATATCCTCAGAAGTCTCAGAATAAGCCTTTGAGTCTTTGAAGATTCCTTTGACGATTATACGCTCGGTCTCATTATAATCAACACAAGTAACCAAAGTAATCTCCTGCACACCAATACGATCATCGATTTCGTCTACACGGTCTGGTGTAACACGTTTTACTTCTGTAATCTCATAAGTATAAACTTTATCCTTATCCGTCAGATAAATTTTCATACCCGATTTGGCATTGACCAAAGGTGAGAAGAGCATTTGACTGGCATTTTCAGCAGTAAAGATATGGTGACTTGCTAGAGAATAGTTCCCTTCTCCCATTTTTTGATCTGGTTTCATGGTCCCTGCTCCGTAGAACAAGTTTACATTATCCAAACCTTTAAAAATCGGTAAGTTTATCTCCACTTCGGGAATAGCAATACCTCCAATAACGGGAAGTTTCTGAGCATCCCATTGTGAAGCCAGTACAGCTTCGGATGAAATAGACTTAACAGAGTCAAAATCAAAATTCCCTTCGGTTTTTAGATTTTCATCTATATTTTCCTTAGTTACTTGATTGACTTGGTATTTATTGGTATTCCAGACCAAAAAGAGATCACGAATCTTTGAATTAAAAATTAAAGCTAGCGATAAAAGAATTAAGAAACCTGCTAAAATATTAATAAATAGATTTCTGCGCTTATTCTTCTTATTTTTCGTTTTTTTATGAGACATTATACTTCACCTTCTGTTTCAATTTCAGTCCCAACTTCTTCTTTTTCTGCCGCAGCAACCGTTGTAAAGGTCACAATCTTAGCATCCTGATCTAGACGCATCACCTTAACTCCCATAGTTGAGCGTCCCGTTTGTGAAATATTGGCAACGTTAGTACGGATCATGACACCTGTATCTGTGATAATCATCAGGTCTTCATCTCCTTTAACAGTAAGAAGACCTGCCAGAGGACCATTCTTCTCAGCAACATTGGCTGTCTTCATCCCTTTACCACCACGGCCTTTAGTAGGATATTCAGTAGCAAGTGTACGTTTACCATATCCTTTTTCAGTGATGATAAGAACTTCGTCTTGGTTTGTAATCACGCTAGCACCAACTACTGTGTCACCCTCACGAAGATTGACTCCTCGGACACCTGTCGCGATACGGCTCATGCCACGAACAGCTGATTGATTAAAGCGAACGGCATAACCAAACTTGGTACCAATGATAATATCCGTATCTTCTTCTGTCAGCAAGACATTAATCAGTTCATCTTCATCCTTGAGATTCAAAGCTTTAAGTCCATTTTGACGAATATTAGCGAACTCTTTAACACTGGTTCGTTTCACGATACCGTGACGGGTTGTGAAGAAGAGATAGGCGTCATCACTACGTTCAGACTCAACGTTGATAATGGTCTGAATACTCTCACCTTCGTCCAACTTCAATAGATTGACAACTGGCAATCCCTTAGCGGTACGACCATATTCAGGGATTTCATAACCTTTAAGGCGGTAGACACGTCCTTTATTAGTAAAGAAGAGCAGATGATCATGGGTGCTGGTTGAAACCAGCTCACGCACAAAGTCATCATCCTTAACCCCAGTACCTTGAACCCCACGGCCACCACGTTTTTGAGCAGTGAACTCACCTTGGTCCAAACGTTTGATATAGCCCTTGTTAGATAGGGTAATCAAGACATCCGTTTCTTCAATCAAATCTTCATCTTCAAGAGTTAAGACTTCTCCGATCATCAACTCCGTACGACGCTTGTCACCAAACTTGCGTTTGACTTCGTCCAATTCCTCTTTGATAATTTGCGCCACGCGCTCAGGTTTGGCAAGAATATCAGCCAAATCTGCAATCAAGGCAATTAATTCATCATATTCAGACTGAATCTTATCACGTTCCAATCCTGTCAAACGACGAAGACGCATATCAAGGATAGCTTGACTTTGACGCTCTGAAAGCTTAAACTTGCTCATCAACTCAGCTTGTGCTTCGGCATCTGTTTCACTTGCACGGATAATACGAATCACTTCGTCGATATGGTCAAGTGCAATTAGAAGACCTTCTAAGATGTGCGCACGCGCTTCTGCTTTTTCCTTGTCAAAATGTGTACGACGAACAACCACTTCTTTTTGGTGTTCGATATAAGCATCCAAAATTTGACGAAGGGACAAGATCTTTGGTACGCCATTTTGAATTGCCAGCATATTGAAACCAAAGTTGGTTTGCATCTGGGTCATCTTGAAAAGATTGTTGAGGATAACGTTGGCAGACGCGTCGCGTTTAACCTCGATTACAAAGCGAACGCCTTCACGGTTGGACTCATCACGTACTGCTGTAATGCCCTCAATCCGTTTTTCCTGAACCAAACGAACAATGTGCTCATGGACCTTGGTTTTGTTGACCATGTATGGAAATTCCGTTACAACGATTCGTTCACGGCCAGTCTTAGTTTCTTCGATTTCAGTACGAGAACGAAGAACAATAGAGCCTTTACCAGTTTCGTAGGCCTTATGAATACCTGATTTCCCCATAACAAGGGCACCAGTTGGAAAGTCTGGACCAGGCAAGACTTCCATCAAGTCCTTAGTAGTCACATCTGGATTGTCCATGACTAGCTTCACGGCATCAATGGTTTCACCTAGGTTGTGAGGAGGAATGTTGGTAGCCATCCCTACGGCAATCCCAGTTGCCCCATTGACCAAAAGGTTTGGAAAACGAGCTGGCAAAACCAAGGGTTCACGTTCATTGGCATCGTAGTTGTCTACGAAATCAACCGTGTTTTTATTGATGTCACGAAGCATTTCCAGAGCAATCTTGCTCATACGTGCCTCAGTATAACGCTGTGCGGCTGCACCATCCCCGTCCATAGAACCAAAGTTTCCATGCCCATCAACGAGCATGTAACGATAGCTCCACCACTGGGCCATACGAACCATAGCCTCATAAATAGACGAGTCTCCGTGAGGGTGGTATTTACCCATAACATCCCCTGTAATACGGGCTGATTTTTTATGGGGTTTGTCTGGAGTAACACCTAGTTCATTCATTCCGTATAGAATACGACGGTGAACTGGTTTTAAGCCATCTCGAACATCAGGAAGAGCCCGCGCTACGATAACACTCATGGCGTAGTCGATAAAGCTGGTCTTCATCTCCTTTGTCAGATTGACATTCACTAAATTTCTATCCTGCATTCATAAATGCCTCATTTCACTATTAGTAATTAGATATATTATACCATAATTTGTCCTTCATTTCAGTCTTTGAAAACCACTAAAACGTTTACATCGATAACCGAATAGAATATTCGTGACAAAGCTTTTCAAAAGTGATAGAATGAAATTGTCTGGGGATTCCCCTAAAAAAAATGAAGGAGATGTTTAGATAATGACTTCAACTAAACAACACAAAAAAGTGATCCTTGTTGGTGACGGTGCCGTAGGTTCATCTTATGCTTTCGCACTTGTTAACCAAGGAATTGCACAAGAGCTTGGAATTATCGAAATTCCACAATTACACGAAAAAGCTGTTGGTGATGCGCTTGACCTTAGCCACGCCCTTGCCTTCACTTCACCTAAAAAAATCTACGCTGCTCAATACTCTGACTGTGCAGACGCTGACCTTGTTGTTATCACTGCAGGTGCTCCTCAAAAACCAGGTGAAACTCGCCTTGACCTTGTAGGTAAAAACTTGGCAATCAACAAATCAATCGTAACACAAGTTGTTGAATCAGGTTTCGATGGTATCTTCCTTGTTGCAGCTAACCCAGTTGACGTTTTGACTTACTCAACTTGGAAATTCTCTGGATTCCCTAAAGAACGTGTTATCGGTTCAGGTACTTCACTTGACTCAGCACGTTTCCGTCAAGCACTTGCTGAAAAATTGGATGTTGATGCTCGTTCAGTTCACGCCTACATCATGGGTGAACACGGAGATTCTGAATTTGCGGTTTGGTCACACGCTAACATCGCTGGTGTAAACCTTGAAGAATTCCTTAAAGACACTCAAAACGTTCAAGAAGCTGAATTGATTGAATTGTTCGAAGGTGTTCGTGACGCTGCCTACACAATCATCAACAAAAAAGGAGCTACCTACTACGGTATCGCTGTAGCACTTGCTCGTATCACAAAAGCAATCCTTGATGACGAAAATGCAGTACTTCCACTTTCAGTCTTCCAAGAAGGGCAATACGGTGTTAAAAACGTCTTTATCGGTCAACCAGCTGTTGTTGGTGCACACGGTATCGTTCGTCCAGTAAACATTCCATTGAACGATGCTGAAACTCAAAAAATGCAAGCATCTGCTAAAGAATTGCAAGCTATCATTGATGAAGCATGGAAAAACCCTGAATTCCAAGCAGCTTCTAAAAACTAATGAAAAAAAGGTTCTCAAACATGGGAACCTTTTTCTTTTTGCAAAGAATCATAACATCAACTTCTCAAATAAAC
>NZ_AJRG02000026.1:0-14721 GCF_000298715.2 Streptococcus sp. GMD5S | reverse complement strand
GAAAAAACAAGGGGCTCCAAGTGCTAGAAATAAGATGGAAGACGTTTTTGGAAGTTGTGAAATTGTAAAGAAAGATAAGGGATATTATATCCTTAGAAGTGTGAAAGAATGAGAGCAGTTGATTTAATCCAAAAGAAACGAGATGGTCAAGAACTGACTACGGCTGAAATCAAATGGTTGGTAGAAGGCTATGTGGCTGGAACTGTTCCAGATTATCAAATGTCTGCTTTTGCTATGGCTGTTTATTTTAAAGGAATGACCACACGTGAGATTTCTGATCTGACGATGAATATGGTTAAAACAGGTCAGGAGTTTGATTTGTCAGCTATTGATGGGGTTAAAGTTGACAAGCATTCGACTGGTGGTGTAGGTGATAAGGTGACCTTGATTTTGGCTCCCCTTGTTGCGAGTTTCGGCGTGCCTGTTGCTAAGATGAGTGGTCGAGGTCTCGGCCATACTGGTGGGACAATTGATAAATTGGAATCCATTAAGGGCTACCAAGTCGAGCGAAGTCAAGAGGATTTCATTCGTCAGGTACAGGACATTGGTGTATCTGTCATTGGGCAGTCAGATCAGCTGGTTAAAGCAGATAAACTTCTCTATGCCCTCCGAGATGTGACCGCAACTGTCGACACGATTCCTTTGATTGCGAGTTCGGTGATGAGCAAGAAAATTGCTGCAGGAGCGGATGCCATTTTGCTAGATGTAACGGTCGGTGAGGGTGCCTTTATGAAGACGGTTGATGAGGCACGCGAATTGGCTCAAACCATGGTGGATCTTGGTAAGGCAGTTGGTCGAAAGACGGTAGCAGTTATTACCGATATGAGCCAACCCTTGGGACGAGCCATTGGCAATCGTCTCGAAATCCTTGAGGCAATCGAGATTCTTCAAGGAAAAGGTCGAGAAGATATTAGTCACTTTATCTGCGAGTTAGCTCAGATTATGCTTGGATTGGCTGATGTTGAGAAAACGATCGAGGAAATCCGTCAACACCTGGAAAATGGCCAAGCACTGGCTAAGTTTGAAGAAATGGTAACAGCACAAGGCGGTGATTTAGAAGATCTTTATCGCCCCGTCAAAGTTGCCCATGTGGTGGAAATTCCAGCTCAAGATACGGGTGTTATTTCAGCTCTTCCTGCAATGGAATTTGGCCTCTATGCCATGAGACTAGGAGCTGGTCGTGCAATCAAGTCTGATGACTTGGACTATGAAACAGGGATTGTTTTTGAGAAGAAGGTTGGAGACTCCGTTCAAAAAGGGGAAATTGTTGCAAAAGTTTATACAAATGGAAAAATTTCTTCTGAACTAGTTACAGAATTTCAAAAATATGTTAAAATAAATGATGGAGTGCAAAGTTTACGAGAAATTATAGAAATTATCTCATAAAACCAGGGAGAATCCGAATATGAAGTTAAATAAATATATTGATCATACGCTTTTAAAGCAAGATGCAAGCCAAGAACAAATTGATTGTTTGCTATCTGAAGCGCGTGAGTATGACTTTGCCAGCGTTTGTGTTAATCCCACATGGGTGAAACATGCGAAAACAGGGCTTGAAGGCTCAGATGTAAAAGTTTGTACAGTAGTAGGTTTTCCTTTGGGAGCAACAACTTCAGCTGTGAAAGCTTTTGAAACAAAAGAAGCTGTCCAAAATGGTGCAGATGAGATTGATATGGTTATCAATGTCGGTGCTCTCAAATCAGGCAATCTGGATTTAGTTGAATCGGACATCCGTGCTGTCGTAGAAGCAAGTGGTGACAAGTTGGTGAAGGTCATTATTGAAGCTTGCTTGTTGACAGACGATGAAAAGGTTGTGGCTTGCCAATTATCCCAGAAAGCAGGCGCTGACTTTGTCAAAACATCAACTGGATTTTCAACTGGTGGTGCCACTATTGAGGATGTTCAGTTGATGCGTAAAACAGTCGGACCAGATATGGGAGTTAAGGCAGCTGGTGGAGCTCGTTCATATGCGGATGCTGTCGCTTTTGTGGAAGCAGGTGCTACTCGTATTGGAACATCCGCTGGTGTAGCAATCTTAAAAGGAGAATTGGCTGATGGCGACTACTGAGTTAATTGAACTAGCAATTGAAACCAGCAAGAATGCCTACGTGCCCTATTCTCACTTTCCTATCGGAGCTGTTTTAGTAGCCAAGGATGGTAGTATTTATACAGGTGTGAACATCGAGAATGCTAGTTATCCCTTGACTAACTGTGGGGAACGTACAGCTATCTTCAAGGCAGTCTCTGAGGGGAAACGGGAATTTTCAGAATTGATTGTCTACGGACAAACTGAAAAACCCATCTCGCCATGTGGTGCTTGCCGCCAGGTCATGGTTGAATTTTTTGAACAAGATCTAAAAGTGACTTTAGTCGCTAAAGATAAATCGACGGTCGAGATGACGGTCGGGGAGTTACTTCCATACTCATTTACAGACTTAAATTAGTCTGGGCCGCTCTTGTAGTGGCTGTGGTCCTTGTGGCCAACCAATCCATACTTGCAACATCGTTGCACATCTTATTTAGGAGGTTCAGTAATGAACAAGAAACAATGGCTAGGCCTTGGTCTAGTTGCAGTAGCAGCAGTTGGACTTGCTGCATGTGGTAACCGCTCTTCTCGTAACGCAGCTTCATCTTCATCAGAAATGAAGACCAAAGCAGCAATCGTAACAGATACTGGTGGTGTTGATGATAAATCATTTAACCAATCAGCTTGGGAAGGTTTGCAAGACTGGGGTAAAGAACACAATCTTTCTAAAGATAAAGGTTACACTTACTTCCAATCAACAAGCGAAGCAGACTATGCTAACAACTTGCAACAAGCGGCTGGAAGTTACAACCTGATCTTCGGTGTTGGTTTTGCCCTTCACAATGCAGTTGAGGAAGCAGCAAAAGACCACTCTGACCTAAACTATGTCTTGATTGATGATGTGATTGAAGGTCAAAATAATGTTGCGAGCGTAAGATTTGCGGATAACGAAGCAGCTTACCTTGCTGGTGTTGCAGCAGCGAAAACTACGAAAACAAAACAAGTTGGTTTTGTAGGTGGTATCGAATCTGAAGTTATTTCACGTTTTGCAGCTGGATTCAAAGCTGGTGTTGAGTCAGTAGACCCATCTATCAAAGTCCAAGTTGACTACGCTGGTTCATTTGGTGATGCTGCCAAAGGTAAAACAATTGCAGCAGCTCAATACGCTGCCGGTGCAGACGTTGTCTACCAAGCAGCTGGTGGTACAGGTGCTGGTGTCTTTGCTGAAGCAAAATCATTGAACGAAAACAAAAATGAAAACGAAAAAGTTTGGGTTATCGGTGTAGACCGTGACCAAGCAGCAGAAGGTAAATACACTTCTAAAGATGGTAAAGAATCTAACTTTGTTCTTGTATCTACATTGAAACAAGTTGGTACAACTGTAAAAGATATTGCCAACAAAACAGAAAAAGGTGAATTCCCTGGTGGACAAGTGATTGTTTACTCATTGAAAGATAAAGGGGTTGAGCTAGCAGTAACAAACCTTTCAGAAGAAGGTAAAAAAGCTGTTGAAGATGCAAAAGCTAAAATCCTTGACGGAAGCGTAAAAGTTCCTGAAAAATAATGGATAAAAGTCATTTCTTAGGAAGCGGCCATTGGTCGCTTCTTTAAGAATTGAGGCAATTTTTGTCTCAATAGAGCTTGTTAATGTGATTAGCAGGTTTTATTGAAATAAAATAAACCTCTGAAAGGAAGAGCATATGGCACACGAAAATGTCATTGAGATGCGGGATATTACCAAGGTGTTTGGTGAATTTGTAGCAAACGACAAAATCAACTTGCAACTGCGAAAAGGTGAAATCCATGCACTTTTAGGAGAAAATGGAGCGGGTAAATCCACTCTGATGAATATGCTGGCAGGACTTCTTGAACCAACGAGTGGTGAAATTGTGGTGAATGGTCAGGTTGTAAAACTAGACTCACCATCTAAAGCCGCTGGTCTTGGAATTGGGATGGTTCACCAACATTTCATGTTGGTTGAAGCTTTTACAGTAGCTGAGAATATCATTTTAGGGAGTGAAATCACTAAAAATGGTGTTCTAGATATAGCTGGTGCTACTAAAGAAATCAAGGCTCTTTCTGAACGTTATGGTTTGGCAGTGGATCCAGCTGCTAAGGTGGCGGATATTTCCGTTGGTGCCCAACAACGTGTAGAGATCTTGAAAACACTCTATCGTGGTGCTGATATCCTTATCTTTGACGAACCTACAGCCGTATTGACTCCTTCAGAGATTGATGAGTTGATGGCAATCATGAAAAACCTTGTCAAAGAAGGGAAGTCTATCATTTTGATTACCCATAAACTGGATGAGATTCGTGCGGTATCCAATCGAGTCACGGTTATCCGTCGTGGGAAATCAATCCAGACAGTTGAAATCGCAGGGGCAACAAATGCGGACTTGGCAGAAATGATGGTTGGACGCTCAGTCTCCTTTAAAACGGAAAAACAGGCACCACAACCCAAAGAAGTGGTCTTGTCTATCAAAGACTTGGTTGTCAATGAAAACCGCGGTGTACCAGCTGTGAAGAATCTTTCTTTGGATGTTCGTGCTGGTGAGATTGTCGGTATTGCAGGTATTGATGGCAATGGTCAATCTGAACTCATTCAAGCCATTACAGGTCTTCGTAAGATTGAGTCAGGTAGCGTTGAATTAAAAGGCAAATCAATTGTGGGAATGCATCCTCGACAAATTACAGAACTAAGCGTGGGGCACGTTCCTGAGGATCGTCACCGGGATGGCTTGATTTTGGAGATGATGATTTCAGAAAATATTGCTCTTCAAACCTACTACAAAGAACCACTCAGCAAGAATGGTATCTTGAACTATGCCAATATCACTTCACATGCCAAGAAATTGATGGAAGAATTTGACGTCCGTGCGGCAAGCGAATTTGTTCCAGCAGCAGCTCTTTCAGGAGGAAATCAACAAAAAGCGATTATCGCTCGTGAGATTGATCGTGATCCTGATCTCCTTATCGTCAGCCAACCAACTCGTGGTTTGGATGTCGGTGCCATTGAATATATCCACAAACGTTTGATTGAAGAGCGTGATAACGGTAAGGCTGTCCTTGTTGTCAGCTTTGAATTGGATGAGATTTTAAATGTCTCAGACCGAATTGCTGTTATTCACGATGGTAAGATTCAAGGTATTGTATCGCCAGAAACGACTAACAAACAAGAACTTGGTGTCTTGATGGCAGGTGGAAACTTGGGAAAGGAGAAGAGTGATGTCTAAAAAGTTACAACAAATTTCGGTTCCCTTGATTTCCGTATTCTTAGGAATCTTGCTCGGAGCCATTGTCATGTGGATCTTCGGATATGATGCTATCTGGGGCTATGAGGAGTTGTTCTATACAGCTTTTGGTAGCCTCCGTGGGATTGGAGAAATTTTCCGTGCCATGGGTCCTCTTGTCTTGATAGGTCTAGGTTTCGCAGTTGCCAGTCGAGCAGGTTTCTTTAACGTTGGACTTCCTGGTCAAGCACTTGCAGGCTGGATTCTCAGTGGTTGGTTTGCCTTGTCAAATCCAGACATGCCTCGTCTCGTTTTGATTCCATTGACAGTGATCATTGCTTTGATCGCAGGTGGAATTGTTGGAGCAATTCCAGGTATCCTCAGAGCCTATCTCGGTACGTCAGAGGTCATTGTGACCATCATGATGAACTACATTGTATTGTATGTGGGAAATGCCTTTATTCATGCCTTTCCTAAAGATATTATGCAAAGTACAGACTCAACGATTCGTGTTAGTGCCAACGCTACATACCAGACCCCATGGTTATCAGAGTTGACTGGAAATTCTCGTATGAATATCGGAATCTTCTTTGCAATCATTGCTGTTGGCGTGATTTGGTTCTTGCTCAAGAAAACGACTCTCGGTTTTGAAATTCGCGCAGTTGGTCTCAATCCCCACGCTTCAGAGTACGCTGGTATTTCAGCAAAACGTACAATCATTCTATCAATGATTATCTCTGGTGCTTTGGCTGGTCTTGGTGGAGCTGTCGAAGGTCTTGGAACCTTCCAAAACGTTTACGTTCAGGGATCATCATTAGCTATCGGATTTAACGGGATGGCAGTTAGTTTGCTTGCTGGAAATTCACCAATTGGAATTCTCTTTGCAGCCTTCTTATTTGGAGTTTTGCAAGTAGGAGCACCGGGGATGAACGCAGCACAAGTTCCGTCTGAGCTTGTTAGCATTGTAACAGCGTCTATTATCTTCTTTGTCAGCGTTCACTATATTATCGAACGCTTTGTCAAACCTAAAAAACAAGTTAAAGGAGGTAAGTAAGGATGTCTATTACAACATTACTCACCCTCTTGGTCTCTTCTATGCTGATTTACTCAGCACCACTTATTTTTACGAGTATCGGAGGCGTTTTCTCTGAACGTGCTGGTGTTGTCAATGTCGGTCTTGAAGGAATTATGGTTATGGGGGCCTTTTCTGGGGTTGTCTTTAACCTTGAGTTTGCAGAACAACTTGGAGCAGCTACTCCTTGGATTTCCTTGTTAGTTGCTGGTATCGTGGGAGCTATTTTCTCCCTCATCCATGCAGTCGCTACAGTTCATTTCCGTGCGGACCATGTTGTCAGTGGTACAGTATTGAACTTGATGGCGCCTGCCCTAGCGGTTTTCTTGGTTAAAGTTCTTTATAACAAAGGACAAACGGATAACTTAAGCCAAACTTTTGGACGTTTTGATTTCCCAGTTTTGGCTGATATCCCAGTGATTGGAGATATCTTCTTCAAGTCAACCAGTCTACTAGGTTATATCGCGATTGCCTTCTCTTTCCTTGCTTGGTTTATCCTCTTCAAGACCCGCTTTGGTCTTCGTCTTCGCTCTGTCGGTGAACACCCTCAAGCAGCGGATACCTTGGGGATCAATGTCTACAAAATGAGATATCTTGGGGTTGTTATTTCAGGTTTCCTTGGTGGAATTGGGGGAGCGATTTATGCTCAATCCATTTCAGTTAACTTCTCAGTGACAACTATTGTCGGTCCTGGATTTATCGCTCTTGCGGCAATGATCTTTGGTAAATGGAACCCAATCGGTGCTATGCTTTCTAGTCTCTTCTTCGGACTTTCACAAAGTTTGGCAGTTATCGGTTCTCAATTACCTTTCCTACAAGGAGTGCCAGCGGTTTACCTTCAAATCGCCCCTTATGTCTTGACCATCCTTGTCTTGGCAGCCTTCTTTGGAAAAGCAGTTGCACCTAAGGCAGACGGTATCAACTACATCAAGTCAAAATAAGCATACAAAAAAACGTCAGTTTCAAACTGGCGTTTTATTTTTTTGGATTTTGATGGGTTAGGTTCAATCCCCAAGGGACAAGATTTTCAGTTTTATTTTTGATACGTGTGATATTATCCTTGTGACGAATGATAATCAAGCTAGCAAGTGCTAGGATAATCAAAATGAAGAGAGGGTCATAGCTGTTTAGGATAAAACCAAATAGTGGAAATAGGAGAACTCCGATAACGGCTGCGATAGAAGCAGTAACGCTAGACAGTGAAATCATACTACCTAGATAGAGGCTTCCAAAGAATACGATTGCTAGATAGAGACAGAAGGCAGGCGCAAATCCGAAAACAACTCCAGCGCTAGTTGCGACAGCCTTGCCCCCCTTAAATCCTGCAAAGATAGGGAAAGTATGTCCAATCACAGCCAAAAGTCCAAATACAAGAGGTGATGCACCTTGTAGGTGGAAAAGAATAGGAAGGAGAGTGGCCAAGGTTCCTTTAAAGAAGTCAATCACAAAGGTTGCCATACCCGCTTTCTTACCTAAAATTCGGAAAGTATTGGTTGTTCCGGTGTTTCCAGAGCCGTGTTCACGCAGATTTGTTTGAAAGAAGATTTGTCCAATCCAAAGACCAGACGGAATCGAACCTAGCAAATAAGCTAAAATTAATAATACAAATGTCATCATAGAACTATTATACCATGAAACGGTATAGAAAGTCAGAGAATATCCTGTGAAATTGTGACAGCTGAAAGGGAAAAGCTTTGCAAAATCGCTAGAAAACCTGTAAAATAGAAAAGATGAACAAATAGGAGGTTCCTTGTGTCAAAAAAGGAAATCAATATTAATAACTACAATGATGACGCCATTCAGGTGCTAGAAGGGTTGGATGCGGTCCGTAAACGTCCGGGGATGTATATTGGCTCGACTGACGGTGCTGGTCTCCATCACCTAGTCTGGGAAATTGTGGACAATGCAGTCGATGAAGCCTTGTCTGGATTTGGTGACCGCATTGATGTGACTATCAATAAAGACGGCAGTCTAACCGTTCAAGACCATGGTCGAGGGATGCCGACAGGGATGCACGCCATGGGAATTCCAACTGTTGAAGTTATCTTTACCATTCTCCATGCTGGGGGAAAATTCGGACAAGGTGGTTACAAGACTTCTGGTGGTCTTCACGGAGTTGGTTCTTCTGTAGTCAACGCCCTCTCTAGTTGGCTGGAAGTGGAAATTACGCGTGATGGTGCAGTCTACAAGCAACGTTTTGAAAATGGTGGGAAGCCCGTAACAACTCTTGAAAAGGTTGGAACAGCACCTAAGTCTAAGACAGGTACTAAAGTTACCTTTATGCCGGATGCTAGTATCTTTTCTACGACAGATTTCAAGTACAATACCATTTCAGAGCGTCTTAATGAGTCAGCCTTTCTCTTAAAAAATGTAACCTTGTCATTAACAGACAAACGAACAGATGAATCTATCGAATTCCATTATGAGAACGGGGTACAAGACTTTGTTTCTTACCTCAATGAAGACAAGGAAACCTTGACGCCAGTCCTATACTTTGAAGGCGAAGACAATAGTTTCCAAGTGGAAGTTGCCCTCCAGTACAATGATGGTTTTTCAGATAATATTCTATCCTTTGTCAATAACGTTCGCACGAAAGATGGTGGAACGCATGAGACAGGACTTAAGTCTGCCATTACCAAGGTTATGAATGACTACGCTCGTAAAACGGGACTTCTCAAGGAAAAAGATAAAAACCTTGAGGGTTCAGATTATCGTGAGGGACTTGCAGCCGTTCTTTCTATCCTAGTTCCTGAAGAACACCTCCAGTTTGAAGGTCAGACCAAGGATAAACTAGGGAGTCCTCTGGCTCGTCCTGTTGTAGATGGAATTGTGGCTGATAAGTTGACCTTCTTCCTCATGGAAAATGGAGAACTAGCTTCTAATCTCATTCGCAAGGCTATCAAGGCCCGTGATGCTCGTGAAGCAGCACGTAAGGCGCGTGATGAGAGCCGAAATGGCAAGAAGAATAAGAAAGACAAGGGCTTGCTTTCTGGTAAATTAACGCCAGCCCAGTCTAAAAATCCAGCTAAGAATGAACTCTATCTAGTCGAGGGTGACTCTGCCGGTGGTTCTGCCAAACAAGGTCGTGACCGCAAGTTCCAGGCTATCTTACCTCTTCGTGGTAAGGTGATTAATACAGCCAAGGCTAAGATGGCGGATATCCTCAAAAATGAAGAAATTAATACCATGATTTATACCATTGGTGCGGGTGTGGGTGCAGACTTCTCCATTGAAGATGCCAACTATGACAAGATCATTATCATGACCGATGCGGACACCGATGGTGCCCATATCCAGACCTTGCTCTTGACATTTTTCTATCGTTACATGCGTCCGCTAGTTGAGGCAGGCCATGTCTATATTGCCCTTCCGCCTCTTTACAAGATGTCCAAAGGCAAAGGCAAGAAAGAAGAAGTAGCTTATGCTTGGACAGACGGAGAACTAGAAGAACTCCGCAAACAGTTTGGTAAAGGCGCAACCCTCCAACGCTACAAGGGACTTGGTGAAATGAACGCAGATCAGCTCTGGGAAACAACCATGAATCCAGAAACCCGCACTCTTATCCGTGTCACCATCGAAGACCTAGCACGCGCTGAACGTCGCGTCAATGTCCTCATGGGAGACAAGGTTGAACCACGCCGTAAATGGATTGAAGATAATGTTAAGTTTACGCTGGAGGAAGCGACAGTGTTTTAAGGAGTATGAATAATGGATAGTTCCGGACATTCGATTTTTGGAAGTTATTTGGGTTTGATTTTCTTAGTTTCTTTACCCTCGGCTATTCTTGCATTCTACATCAATAGTCGAAAAAAAAGTTTCCAAGGATTATATGCACCGATTGTATTTACTTTATTTATGATCTTGATGCTTTTATTTAATATGGATTCCTCAGAATCCAGTGCTTTAGTAGCGACTGCTATTATGCTGTTTATTGGTTTTCCTTTGATAGCAGGAGCCTTAGTCTACACACTTATTCGATTGTGTTACGTCTATCCGGAGAAACGGTGGAAGGCTTTTTTGATTTTCCTATCCTATGTTTTAGGCCCCCTATCTGTAGGTATTCTGGGATGGTATGTGGTAAATTTAGTTCAGATCCATCTGTTGACATTCTTGGTAATGATTTTGATGATTCTAGTTTCCTATCTTCCTCCTCTCTATCTCCATTACACCAAACGAAATCAGTAAGACACAGAATACTTTTTGGTAGGGAATAGTGATTAATTGCTTAGATTATGTAAGAGATGGCAAATGGTTTACGATATATAATGAAAAACAATTTCAAACAGCTCTAAGTGATGAAGGAGAGAAATATGAGAACAGAACCCTAAATGCTTGGACTGATTTTAGGAACAGTTAAAACTTTAAAAGTTGACGCTGATAAGAACTCAAGTATCTCCTCTTCAATAATCTGACGGATGACCTCACTCAAGCCCGTTTTTTTCAGGGGGTGGATGCTTCATATTATTACGAAGGGTATAAACTTTACCATACAGGGGAGTTGTAAAGTTCAAGTAAAGGCGACGATCATCTTTTGCATGTAAACAATCGCTAAAACTATTGGAGGTGCTGGATTGATTACGTTATTAATGATGCCTTTTTTCCTTGTTCTCTTGGCCATTTTTGGAATTATATATGATTTAATGAACAATAAAGGTAGAAAAGAGTGTGCTCGTACAGTATCTTTGTTTATATTGAACATCCTCACTATTGGTATCTGTCTATTAGATCTACCAATGGAAAGTAAACCATACTCAGGAATAGGGTTTATCTTATTTTATGCACTTGCCTTCACACCTTTGATGATTGTTTTTTCACTATATACTCTCTATCGGATTGGAAAACATTATAGGTTTTTTAAGAGTAAGTTTGCTATAACACTTCGATTCAATGCTATTTTACTTTTCCTTCTTTCATTAGTAAATACTTTTGTATTATGGAGAAGCTTTCAAATATATCATAGAAACGATATGAATTTGTTATATTTTATTTTAATCGTTTTGGGGATTTGTTCAACTATCCAATTGATCGTAGGAGAGCTTGAGAAGAAAAGAATACGAGGCATCCAAAAACAAGAGGAGCAAGACGGCAATGAAAAATAATTCTATAAAAGATATGTGCAGACAACATAGAAGTGAAGCGCAAATGCTGAGATTAATTTTACAAACCGCAAAAAGTCTAAAAGTCGAGGCTGTCGCCATGTCCGGTTCACGAACTGATACAAAAGCACCAAAAGATGAGTTTCAAGATTATGATGTTGTTTATGTCGTGGACGACTTAGATAATCTAACGAGTAATCTTGCTTGGTTGGACCAGTTTGGAACACGTATCATTGAGCAGCATAATGTTCTAGGTAACCGTCGACTTTATCTCATGCTCTTTGAAGATGGAAATCGGATTGATTTGACCCTCTGTCCTACGGAATATATTCAAGAGTGGGTGGATAGTGAAGCTGATTATACAGTTTTGAAAGATGAGAAAGGCTTGTTTGTGCCCTATTCTCCAAATCCTCAACGTTACTGGACAAACCCAGCTAGTGCGATTGATTTTCAAAAAGCCTGCAATGAATTTTGGTGGGTGTCAGCTTACGTGGTCAAAGGAATCTGTCGCAAGCAAGTCATCTATGCTACTGACCATCTCTATGGGATTTGTCAGCAAGAACTCTTGAAGGTCGTGGCTTGGCAAGTTGCAGCTGATAAGGGGACGATTGATATTGGTAAGAACTATAAATATCTCTTTAACTATCTACCTGCTGAGAAAGAGAAACAATTCTCGAACCTACTTGATTTCTCAAGTTTAGAAAAACTCACTCAGTCTTTATTTGCTACCATGGAACTTTTCCATCAAGAGGCTCATTTCCTTGCTCAAAAAGAGGGATTTGACTATGATATGGAAGTAGCTGAGAAGATGATTGAGTATGCTGAGGAGAGACTTTCAAATCACTAACTAAATGAAGTATATAATTTAAAAGATTAAACTACAGAAAAGATAGTTTAGTTATATATAGTAACTGAACACGGGACTAATTTCTGTAAATTATCCCTTATTCTATAAAAACCACTCTACATTCTTTGAAAGGAGTTGAACACGCCCTAAATACTGTGTGAAAAAGATAAATTCTCTTGCGAGCATCGCTCGCTGTATTTTCACTTTGCATTTTACGGGCTTTGTATCTTATATGAGTAACATTCAAAACATGTCCCTTGAGGACATCATGGGAGAGCGCTTTGGTCGCTACTCCAAGTATATTATTCAAGACCGGGCTTTGCCAGACATTCGGGATGGTTTGAAGCCGGTTCAGCGTCGCATTCTTTATTCGATGAATAAGGATGGCAATACTTTTGACAAGAGCTACCGTAAGTCTGCCAAGTCTGTCGGGAATATCATGGGGAATTTCCACCCACACGGTGACAGTTCCATCTATGATGCCATGGTCCGTATGTCTCAGGACTGGAAAAATCGTGAGATTCTAGTTGAAATGCACGGTAACAACGGTTCTATGGACGGAGATCCGCCGGCGGCTATGCGTTATACAGAGGCACGTTTGTCTGAGATTGCAGGTTATCTCCTTCAGGACATCGAGAAAAAGACCGTTCCTTTTGCGTGGAACTTTGACGATACCGAGAAAGAACCAACTGTCTTACCAGCAGCCTTTCCCAACCTTTTGGTCAATGGTTCGACTGGGATTTCAGCTGGATATGCTACGGACATTCCACCACATAATTTGGCCGAAGTTATCGATGCGACAGTCTACATGATTGACCACCCAACTGCCAAGGTGGATAAGCTGATGGAATTCTTGCCTGGACCAGATTTCCCGACTGGAGGGATTATCCAAGGCCGTGACGAAATCAAAAAGGCCTATGAAACTGGGAAAGGGCGCGTGGCCGTTCGCTCTAAGACGGAGATTGAAAAGCTAAAAGGTGGTAAGGAACAAATCGTTATCACTGAGATTCCTTATGAAATCAATAAAGCCAATCTCGTCAAGAAAATCGATGATGTTCGTGTCAATAACAAGGTAGCTGGTATTGCTGAGGTTCGTGATGAGTCTGACCGTGACGGTCTTCGTATCGCTATTGAGCTCAAGAAAGATGCTAATACCGAGCTCGTACTCAACTATCTCTTCAAATACACTGACCTTCAAATCAACTACAACTTCAACATGGTGGCGATTGACAATTTCACACCTCGTCAGGTTGGGATTGTCCCAATTTTGTCTAGCTATATCGCCCACCGTCGTGAAGTGATTTTGGCTCGTTCACGCTTTGACAAGGAAAAGGCTGAGAAACGTCTCCATATCGTTGAAGGTTTGATTCGCGTGATTTCGATTTTGGACGAAGTCATTGCCCTTATCCGTGCTTCTGAGAACAAGGCTGACGCCAAGGAAAACCTCAAGGTCAGCTATGAGTTTACAGAAGAGCAGGCTGAGGCCATCGTTACCTTGCAACTTTACCGTTTGACCAATACAGACGTGGTTGTCTTGCAGGAAGAAGAAGCAGAATTGCGTGAAAAGATTGCCATGCTTGCGGCTATCATCGGTGATGAACGGACTATGTACAATCTCATGAAGAAAGAACTCCGTGAGGTCAAAAAGAAATTTGCGACTCCACGTTTGAGTACCTTAGAAGACACTGCGAAAGTTATCGAGATTGATACAGCTAGTTTGATTGCTGAGGAAGATACCTATGTTAGCGTGACCAAGGCTGGTTACATCAAGCGTACTAGCCCACGTTCCTTTGCAGCATCTACGCTGGAAGAAATTGGCAAGCGTGATGATGATCGTTTGATCTTTGTTCAATCTGCCAAGACAACCCAGCACCTCTTGATGTTTACAACTCTTGGAAATGTCATCTATCGACCAATCCATGAATTGGCAGATATTCGCTGGAAAGATATCGGAGAGCATCTGAGCCAGACCATTACAAACTTCGAAACGAACGAAGAAATCCTTTATGTTGAAGTGGTAGATCAGTTTGATGATGCGACAACCTACTTTGCAGCTACTCGTCTCGGCCAAATCAAACGCGTAGAACGCAAAGAATTCTCTCCATGGCGGACCTACAAGTCGAAGTCTGTTAAATATGCTAAGCTTAAAGACGAGACAGACCAGATAGTAGCAGTAGCTCCAATCAAACTAGATGATGTTCTCTTGATTAGTCAAAACGGTTATGCCCTTCGTTTCAATATCGAAGAGGTTCCCGTTGTCGGTGCCAAGGCTGCAGGTGTCAAGGCTATGAACCTGAAAGCAGATGATGCACTTCAGGCTGCCTTTATCTGTAACACCTCATCCTTCTACCTCTTGACCCAACGTGGAAGCTTGAAACGAGTTTCCATTGAGGAAATTCCAGCGACCAGCCGTGCCAAACGAGGCCTACAAGTCTTGCGTGAGTTGA